>JBQCHB010000212.1:0-10394 GCA_051955075.1 Flavisolibacter sp. | reverse complement strand
AGCAGCACCATAGCTAAGAGGAGCACCCACAAAGGCGTAAATGAAATAACATGAAAAAGATCATTTTACTTTCTTTTCTTCTGGACATTTCAATAACAGCATTTTGCCAGGACAAAATTGACTACGGTAATAACAATGCTGCTGCAAAATATTATCATGTACGTGGTATAAATATGTACACCGAGCAATATGGGACCGGGAAACCTTTATTGCTTATTCACGGCAACGGCGGCAGCATTCATTCCATGGCAAGTATAATTCCTTTTTTTTCCAAACAATACAAAGTAATTGCGGTTGACAGCCGTGCTCACGGTAAATCGAATGACACAGCCGATTCACTGAGCTTCGAGATGATGGCAGACGACGATGCCGCATTGCTTGATCAAATGCATATAGATTCTGCTTACGTGATCGGGTGGAGTGATGGTGGCATCATTGCCCTGGTGCTTGCTATGCGGCATCCCGGCAAAGTAATAAAGCTTGGTTCCACAGGCGCAAACCTGTGGCCCGATTCAACAGCATTGGTTCCCGCTGTATGGAAGGATGAAAAAAATTATTATGATACTACACACTTAAAAACATTTACCACTGCAAAAGAAAAAAATGATTGGAAAGTATTCATGCTCGACTGGCTTCAACCAAACATTCCCTTGGGCGCCCTGAAGCAGATTATTTGTCCCTCACTAATTATATGCGGCGATCATGATGTTATCAATCTTGAGCACACGATAAAGATCTACCAAAATATTCCGAATGCTAACCTGTGGGTATTGCCTGACTCTGGTCATGGCACCCTGCATGAACATACGAGTGATTTCGATAATACAGTGAATGAGTTTTTCAAAAAGCCATTTAAAAAACGCTAACTTATACAGCCTGTTCAAACATTATTTTTTTGCCTGCCGTTGTTGGTACGGCTACCGCACAAGGCTGAGAGAAGCACCACAACGGCATAACAAAGAAAATGGCGTAAAGTTCAGGATTTTTGCAAGTATGTCGAAACGGATTTGCCTCATTATAGACCCACAGAATGATTTTACCAGTCCTGAAGGAAACTATGCGAAAAGGCACGCAGGTATTACCCAAATAGAAACGGCAAAGAAGAATATCAACAAGCTTCTAGCATTGTGGGATAAAGAAAATTTCATCGTGATCACATCGGACTATCGTCCCCACCAATTTGGCGAAGGTTTGTCTTTGTGTATCCCCGGCACATTCGGGCATGAGATTAATAAAGAGTTTGACCTCGACAAAGAGACCATGTTGATCATAAAAGCTGAGCACAGCGCTTTTTCATCCGATTACTTTAAAGAGCACATTAAAAATGAGCAGGTAGACACTTTGATTTTGTGCGGCTTTTTGGCGGAATACTGTGTGAAGCAAACGGCCCTCGACGCTATGGAATTGGGATATAGAGTTGACTTACTCAATGATTGTATCGGTACAGGTGATGATGTCCAGTATAGAAAGCAGCAAACGGTGGAAGAGCTCAAAGAAAAAGGTGCGCAGGTGAGGGATGCTAATTTTTACAAGTTGCGTTGATATGCTTTCCTTCGCCGGCCAGTCTCCCGGTAGATATCTTTAGCTAATGTCTCGTCGGGAAAGGCAGCGGCAAGATTTTCTTAAGCACTGATTTCAAGCTTATATCCTTTGCCGCGTATAACAACAATCCTGGTGTTCGGATCCAATTCCAGCTTTTTTCTAAGTTTTGAAATGAACATATCGAGGCTGCGGCCTACAATAACACCTTCATCTTCCCATATCTCTTTTTGTAGCCGGCTTCGCTCTATAGCCTCGTTAGGAGACATCGCAAAAATGCGTAGCACACGGGTTTCAGTCCTGGTGAGGTCTATGGTCTTTCCATTTGCCACGAGTTTCCGCGTCTCCGCGTCGAACGACATTGACCCTAAAGTGAATACGCCAGTGGGCTGACTGCCAGGTAAGGCCTTCCGCGGCTTAGCAGGTATTAAAAAAATAAATCCAACAAATGCTACAACTGCCAGGCCGCCCAAAAGATATCCATTATTTGCTGTAATGATCCCTGCCGGTTTGAATTTAATATTGATCATGTAACACGCAACGGGTTGCTTTCTTCCTATACAGGCTACAATATCATTTTTCTTATTTTTTGATATAGCAAATCCGTAAGTTACGCTGGCATCGGCACAGTTCAACACATTAACAACATAATCATTGGCGTGGGGGTCTTCGGCTAATAAACGCTGCGTAGTATTTACAAGAGATTCGGGTTGAAAAGTGAAGGCATGCTCAAAACTGATTTGGTATTCATTTTTGGCGATCTTTTTTACCGGTAGTACCCTTGATGTACTGTCGCTCGACTGAAGGAGGATTTCATGCCCGATGCGGCGAAGCAAAATTTCCCTCCTGGCAAAGTCAAAATCATCATTGCCAATCATACTGAAAGCCACGCAGATCATCGAGATGGCCGTGAGTAGCAACAGTCCACCCAGGTGCTTTCGTTTGATTGACAACAGGTTTCTTCTGACGAGCATCATGTCAAGATATTATTTACAAAGTTTACACTATTAATTACAATCCGGGTTCCTCCGTCTCAACACCAGCAAACTATTTTTGTTGCACCAACTTTAAATGGAACAGATTCGATCTATTGGGATAGCGCTATGTTAATTAAACCTACAAAAAATATGAAAAAGCTTATTTATGTGCTGATCTTACCGCTGGTTGTGGCAAGCGGACTCGTATTCGCCAATCGCGAAACCAAAGATGAAACCTCTAAAAAAGCAATTTCAAAGCCGGTGTCTGCTCCTGAAAGGGAAGCCGCATTGAAAGAATGGGAGGCTACTCCTGCGGGTATATTGTACAAAAAATGGGAAGCATCTCCTGCCGGTAAAAAAGTGTTTGCCGCTGAAGCTAAAATAAGGACATCGATTAAGGAGTATACCAATATGGAGGCTGTTGTAACTTCTCTTTCTCTTCCACCCGACTCACGATTAGGTTTTGGAGTAATGGCCAAGATTAACGGCGACGATTATATTCTTGGTTATGGGCCGGGAAAGTTTAATGAATTGCAGCAACTACATAGCCTGAAAGTTGACGACAAAATCATTATAAGAAGCCATAGTGTATCACATGCGCCCAAGTATTCCTATCCCATAGTATCCATCGACTATGTAGAACGGGATGGTAAAATAATTTATAAACGTGTCCCCGGCAAAGGCGGTTGCTGAGTATATAAATTGTGAAATAAGCACACGTATATGTTTTGTACGCCGTCGAACTTATACTTACAATATCAAGACCAGCGTACCGCCAATGATCAGCAAAGCACCAATGGCGTTTTTCCATGTTAGCGCCTCGCCTAAAAAAAGAACCGATAAAAGAATGGCCAGCGCCACACTTAATTTATCAACCGGCGCCACCTGCGATACCTTGCCTAATTGCAATGCTTTAAAATAAAACACCCACGACAGTCCGGTGGCCACACCTGAAAGGCAGAGAAACACCAGGTTTTGTTTTGATAAACTTGTTATAGTAGCGGCACCACCTCTAAAGAAAGCAATAGCCCATGCTATGATCAAAATAACAACCGTTCGTATGGCGGTTGCCAGGTCGGTATCAACGCCTTTAATGCCTACTTTGGCAAAAATGGCCGTAAGTGCTGCAAAAAAAGCGGAGAGCAAGGCGTATATCCACCACATGGCTTTTAGTTGAAGGTTTGGGGTTTAAGGTTTACGGTTTAGGGTTTAAGGCGAAAGGTTAAGTGGGTAAAGTGAATTTTTATTCTTTATGTCATTTAATCTCATGCGGCATCCTCCGAGCCTTTACCCTACGCCTTACATCTTCTATCAAAACTTATACACCACCCCCGGCATGACGTGGCCAAAATGATATTGCAGGTTGAGGCTTAGTTTTTTTGCCTGTGCTGGTGCTTTTATTTTAGCAAAGCGATGGTAGTTGTTTACCACCAACCTGCCGGTTAAATAGCCCAGTGCGGCGCCAATGACCACGTCACTTGTCCAGTGCTTGTTTTCGGTAATGCGGCTGATGCCGATCAGCGTGGCAGCGCTGTAAGCAAAAATGGGTATCCACGGGTACTTTGTATATTCCATGGCAAACACGGTAGCAGCGGCGAAAGCCACGGTTGTATGCCCCGACGGGAAAGAACTATTGGTGCGGGTGCCCTGGTAATCTTTGCTTACAGCAAACGGGCCTTTAAAAGTAGGCCGGGCAATATCGTTTGGATCGTAGAAAGTAGGCCTTGTGCGGCCTGATATATACTTTAATACACTCTCAATGGCGGCGCCGGTTATGTATGCCTGTGAGGCCAGCAAAGTGGTTGTTTTTATTTTTTCGTTCTTGAAAATAAAACCATAGGCGCCAAAGGCAGTTAACGTGTACAGCTCGTACAAGCCGCCAAAATTGGTTACATACTTACTGGTGTTGCGCAAGCCGGGATTTTCATTTCGCAGTCTTAACGCAAACCGCTGAATGGGTGGATCGGCAAAGGTGAGCCCGCCAAATATTGCTGCAGCTGCACCCAGGTATTTCCAGTCGCGGCTCTTCATGTGAAAGGGTTTGGTAAACGCCTGTTTCAGGTCGCTGCCTAATAAAACAAAATAGGTTTTGGGATTGAGTTGCGTGGCTTCTGTGTAGGCCTCAGGGTTTGTATTGTTTTGCTGGCCACCGGCACTGTCTGTTTTTTTGCTCAGGCTGTCCAGCTTTTTTACAAGAGTGTCGGTTTTTTGAGAATAGCCCCCCAAGGTTGCTAATACTAAAACTGTTGTAATAATTCCTTTCGTGGTTTTCATTGCTAATAATTTCTAACGATCTTTCTTCCCAAGATCTATTCTTCAGTATAGCATATCCAAATTCGTTGCCAGTAAAAAGCAGTAGTTGATTTATGGAAAAAATGCAGGCTCAACGTGATTTCATGATAAATGAAACCTCAAGTGTGGAAAATCTGCTTCAGATTTGCAAAGAAATTGTTTCGATCTTTTATTATTAGTGCTGCACCGGGATACAGCAGCCTCAATAGTAGTAGCATGGCAATTTGGCTGCTAAGTATTGGACTTAGGGAACAATTGTTGAAACAAAAACAGGCATAGTGCCTAGCTTTGACATACGGAAAGTTATAAGTGTTTTCCATCTCACAGCCTGGCATAAGTCTTAAACAGCCTTTTAAAATAGTAAGACCGGAATGAAGTACCTGCTCACGGTTGGATTAACAGTTTTCAGTTTGATTTGTTTCGCACAAACACATGACCTTAACTTTTTTATACAGCAGGGCAAGCAAAACAGTCCTGTAGTCAAAGAATATCAAAATCAAATTCTTTCAGCGCAGATAGATAGCCAGCTTTTAAAAGCATCGCTGCATACGCAGGTAAATTTTATTAACAGTAACAGTTATGCGCCTGTTATTAATGGCTGGGGCTACGATGAAGCCATCTCCAACATAGCCAATGTTGCGGCATTGATACAGGCCAACAGGAACTTTCTTACAAAAAATAATATCAGTTTACAATATCAAACCATTGCCCTGCAAAGGCGTGCCTTGCTCGATACCATTCAATTATCGCAACAGGATTTGGTAAGAACCATCACCGAACAATACATAACAGCTTATGGTGACTTGCTGTCGGTAGATTTTAATAAGGAAGTGTTTGACCTGATGAAAAGAGAAGAAACTGCTTTAAAAAAACTGACAGAAGCCAGTGTGTATAAGCAAACCGATTACCTGACATTTTATGTTACCATGCAGCAGCAGGAATTAACTTACCTGCAGGCACAAATTCAATACAATACCGATTATCTTACCCTGAATTATTTATCGGGCCTTGTTGATACCACCATTGAACGGATTGACAAACCACAAATTGCAGATACGCTGACTTCGCAATTTTATAGCTCGGTTTTTTATACAAGGTTCACTACCGACAGTTTGCGTTTGGCTAATGAAAGAAGCTTAATTGATTATCAGTACAAGCCAAAGATCGGTGCCTATACAGACGCTGGTTATAATTCAAGCCTGCAGGTAACGCCGTATAAAAATTTTGGATTCAGCGCCGGCGTTAGTCTTACCATTCCTATTTACGATGGTCATCAAAAGCGGTTGAAATATGCACAGGTTGATCTAAAAGAAAAAACAAGACAGGCGAATAAAGAATTTTTTATCAATCAGTACCGCCAACAGGTGGCGCAGCTGAAGCAGCAATTATACGCCACCGATTTGCTGGTGAGCAAGATCAACCAGCAGATTGCCTATTCACATACGCTGGTTGAAGCCAATGGTAAATTGTTACAAACAGGCGACATTACCATGAAGGATTATGTGCTGGCCATCAACAATTATTTGAGTGCACAAAATTTGTTAACGCAAAACAATATCAGCCGGTTGCGCATTGTAAACCAGATTAATTACTGGAATGCGAACCGGTGATCTTTAAAATAATGTATGAACCCCAGAAACGCAGAAACAGGAAGTGATGCAGCAAACAGCTTGAACAGCCATTCCATATTTCAAAAAATAAGGAATGTCTTAGCCTCAACCTCAACCTCAACCTCAATCTTAACCTCAATCTTGGCCTTAACCTTAGCCTTTTTCTTCCTGCTCTCCTGCAAGCACAAGGAGGCTGCCGCGGATGAAGAAGAAGTAGCGCCGGAATCTGTGCAAACGCCGGTAACTGTTACCTCTGTTGAAACTGTTCCGCTAAACGATTACGTGGAGCTGAATGCTACATCCAATTTCTTGCAAAGCAATTTTATAAAAGCATCTGCCAACGGTTATATTAAATCGGTCAACATCAAGCTCGGGCAACTGGTACACGCAGGACAACCGGCTTTTACATTAAAAACAAAAGAAGCAGCGGCGTTAGGGAACACCATTAACCAACTCGATTCTTCATTTCATTTTTCAGGATTGATCAACATTAAAGCAACGGCAGGCGGATACATTCAGGAACTTAACCACCAGGCTGGCGATTATGTGCAGGACGGTGAGCAGCTGGCTGTGTTGAACGATTCGAAAAGCTTTGGCTTTATTTTGAATTTGCCTTACGAACTGCGCCGCTATGTAAGTACAGGCAAATCTTTGGAAGTTGATTTGCCCGACGGTACGCATTTGAATGGTGTTGTTTCTTCTATTATGCCGCAGGTAGATTCGGCTTCACAAACACAGGCTGTATTAATAAAAGTTGCTTCGCTAACATTGTTGCCGCAAAATTTAATTGCCAAAGTAAAAATTGTAAAAAGCCAGAAAGCAAATGTTGCTTCGTTGCCTAAACAAGCGGTGTTAACCGATGAATCGCAAAGCAGTTTTTGGGTGATGAAAATGACAGACTCGGTAACAGCTGTAAAAGTGCCCATCATTAAAGGCATGGAGACGGCAGACAGGATTGAAATTGTACGGCCGCAATTTGCTCCCGGCGATAAAATTTTAATGACAGGTAATTATGGTTTGCCCGATACGGCTAAAGTAAAAATTGTTAAGGCCCAGGAATGAAGCAGTTCTTTGTTACATATAAAAATCCCCTGACGGTTATTATCGTCCTTATTATTATGGGCGGCGCTTTTGTGTATGGCCGTTTGCAAACTTCTTTGTTCCCTGAAATCACTTTTCCTAAAATAAAAGTGATTGCCGATGCGGGTCTGCAACCGGTGGATAAAATGATGGTAACGGTAACGCAGCCATTGGAAAATGCTATCAAGCAGGTGCCCGATCTTACCGACATACGCAGCACTACAAGCCGCGGCAGCTGCGAAGTATCTGCCTTCATGAATTGGGATGCCAATATTGACCTAAGCCAGCAGCGCATTGAATCGAGGATCGCACAAATAAGGAACGACCTGCCTGCCGGTGTGCAGATCACGGTGGAGAAAATGAATCCTTCGATTCTTCCGGTAATTGGCTACACTTTGGAAACCAACAGCAGCAGCCGCACGCCTATTGATATGAAGCAAATTGCTTTATACACGGTGAAGCCTTTTTTGTCGCAGGTGGAAGGTGTGGCCGAAGTACGCATTATTGGTGGCAAGCAAAAAGAATACTGGCTAACGCTCAATCAGCAAAAAATGAGTACGCTGGGCATTACGCCTGATGCGCTTTCTACTGCTTTATCGGAAACCAATTTTATCCAGTCGGATGGGTATTTATCTGATTACCGCTTGCTGTATTTAACGGTGACAGATGCTACGGTGCATTCTTTGGAAGATTTGCAGAATGTTATTGTTTCCAACAACGGCAAACGCATTGTGCAGTTGAAAGATATTGCCGATGTAAAAATCAACGAAGGTGTTGAATACACCAAGATCAATGCCAATGGAAGGGCAGGCATCCTGGTGGCTGTTGTCAAGCAACCCAATACAAACCTCGTAACACTTTCGAATGATATGAAGGCGAAGGTGGAAGCGCTGAAAAAAATTCTTCCGCAAGGCGTAACCATAAGGCCTTATTATGTGCAGGCCGACTTTGTAAGAGACTCCGTGAAAAGTGTTACCGATAGTTTGTGGATTGGATTGACGCTGGCCATTATTGTTGCAATCATTTTTTTGCGATCATTAAAAGCAAGTGCCACCATTTTAATTACGATACCGGTTACGGTCTGTCTTACCCTGATCGTGATGTATGCTGTTGGCTACACACTGAACATTATGACGCTTGGCGCCATTGCAGCTGCCATCGGGTTGATCATTGATGATGCCATTGTGGTGGTGGAACAAATCCATCGTTCGCACGAAGAACACCCTGATGAACCCTCAACAACCGTGGTACAAAAAGCCATTCATTATTTGTTGCCTGCTATGGTAGGCTCTTCCCTCAGCACGATCGTGATTTTTATTCCTTTTGAATTAATGAGCGGCGTGGCCGGGGAGTATTTTAAAGTAATGACGAACACCATGATCATTACACTGGTTTGTTCATTTTTTGTTACATGGATCTGTCTGCCGGTTATTTATTTATTGCTGACAAGACAAAGAAATATAAAAGCAAAACCCGAGCAGCCGCATGAAGTAAAAAAGCAAAAATGGGTTTCGTTTTTCATTTACAGGCCTTACATCAGTTTTATTATTCTTGCATTGCTTGGGGTTTCCATCTGGTTCATATTGCCGCAGCTGCAAACAGGTTTTTTACCGGAGATGGATGAGGGAAGCATTGTGCTGGATTATACTTCGCCACCCGGCACTTCGCTGGAGGAAACTGACCGTATATTACAACAGGTAGAGAAGATCATTGTGAAAGTACCCGAAGTGCAGGCCTATTCAAGAAGAACAGGGACGCAAATGGGTTTTTTTATCACTGAACCGAATGATGGCGATTATCTTATTCAACTAAAAAAGCAAAGAGACCGCTCCACTGAAGAAGTGATCGCTGATATACGCAGGCAAATTGAATCATCGCAACCGGCATTGAAAATAGATTTCGGCCAGGTGATCGGTGATATGTTGGGCGACCTGATGGAATCGGTGCAGCCTATAGAAATAAAAATTTTTGGCGATAACATTAGCAGGTTGCATCAACTTTCCGAACAAGTAGGCCGTGTGGTGGAAGGAGTGGAGGGAACTGCCGATGTATTTAACGGCATTGTCATTTCAGGACCATCTGTTAGTATCATTCCAAACAATTTAGCATTGGCACAATACGGGTTAACGCCTCAATCGCTGCAAGTCCAGGTTCAGCTTGGCCTGCAGGGAATACAAGTAGGAAGCATCCAGGAAAAGCAGCAACTTTCGGTTATCCGCATTCTTTATCCAAATACCAATCAACAAAGTGTGGAAGGCATTAAGCACCTGCAAATATTTTTGCCGTCAGGGCAATTGATACCCATTACCAACCTGGCTACAGTAAAGGTAAATGCAGGCGATGCAGAAATTGAAAGAGAGAACCTGCAGTCAATGGGTGTGGTAACGGGCCGGTTAGAGAACAGGGACCTGGGAAGCACTATGAAAGAGATCCAGCAAAAAGTTTCATCGCAAATTGTATTGCCACAGGGCTATAGCATTGAATACGGCGGTGCTTATGCCGAGCAGCAAAAATCGTTTCACGAACTGCTGATGATCTTAATTACATCAAGCCTGCTGGTGTTTGGCGTAATTCTTTTTTTGTTCAAAGATTTTTTGGTGGCGCTGACCATCCTGCTCATTGGGGTAATGGGTATTGCCGGCAGCTATATTGCTTTATATCTCACCAATACGCCGTTGAACGTAGGCAGCTATACAGGGTTAATTATGATTGTTGGTATTATTGGCGAGAATGCCATTTTTACTTTTCTGCAATTCAGGGAATCGTTGCAGGAGAATGGCAATGTCGATGAATCTGTTATCTATTCCATTTCTACACGCTTACGTCCTAAATTAATGACCGCTTTCGGTGCTATCATTGCGCTGATGCCACTGGCCCTGGGCATTGGTACCGGAGC
>JBQCHB010000211.1:0-5294 GCA_051955075.1 Flavisolibacter sp. | reverse complement strand
TTAATAGCCAGGGTTTTGAAGCAGCTGTGGATTCAGTGAAATCTGGGTAACAGGGATCGGGTACAAATAATCCTTTTTAGTCACTGAGTGATTTTGTTTGCTGTCAACTACAACACAGTTGAGTTCTCCGGCCGGGGTTTGTGTGACTTCTTCACCAAACACGTACGATGAAGGTTTATACTTCGCCGCAATAACACTATCCTGGCCTGTTGACGAAGCAGTTTTGAAATCAGTAAAATAAGTTGCACCGCCTATTACCATCCCCAAACGTGAAGGATTCAAAGAAGATTCCAGAATTCCCCAACGTTTCAGGTCGTCAAAGCGTTTACCCTCACGATAAAGTTCCACAGCTCTTTCCCTTCTTATTTCTTCTTTCATATCTAAACCGTTTGCTGTTGCCAAAGCATTGGTAAGATGTGCCACTCCTGCACGATCTCTCAACTTATTGATGGAAGCGTCCAATTGAGCATCTGTTATCGAACCATTGAGTTCAACCAACGCTTCAGCATACATTAAGTACACTTCTGCCAAACGAATGATGGGATAGTTAGCTGATTCGGTATTATCAGTTCTGCGGCTTCCGTAACCATATACTGCATATTTGCTATTGCCGTAACCACTGCTGCCCAAACCGCCAAAGTCCAATGTAACAGAACCCGCAGCAGGAGCCGACCCATTACCATACAAATAATTAATTAAACGGAGATCCCTGTTTTTAAATTCGTCACCTGTTTTATGATAGCCCTGGAACAAAGGCGATTTATCCGGAGGTAAACCATCTTTGCAAACTGCCATATCTACAAACTTGCGGCTGGGATATAATTGCCAGGTTGTCCATGTAATATTTTTCCCGCCCTTCTTAAGGGTATAATCATAAACATTATATAGAATAAACTCACTGTTGGTCGATTTATCAAAACCACCCGGATTACTGCCGGCATCCTCTAAATTGAAAAGATACCAGGAACTTGCATTTGTCATACTCGGAACAGAATTCTTATTCCATATTGAATAATCTCCGTTGTCCATGATGTCTTTGCAACTGGTTACTACATCGGTCAAATACTTATTTATATTCCCGGGGTCGTATCCAGCCTTACCTGCTCCCACAGTTGTACCATCACCATCAGGATCCTGACCAACATATTTTTCCCAGGTAGCTTCGTACAGTTCTACATCTGCTTTCACCGCTTCGGCTGCCCATTTACTTATCCGGCCTTTATCGCTTGAAGAAATAGTTTGTTCAGTTGGTAATTTCGGAATTGCATTATCTAAATCATCTAAAATTTGCCTCACTACTTCATAGCGACTGTTGCGTGCTGCAAACAATTCCGGTGAGGTTACGTCAAGTGCTTTGGTTACAATGGGTACCCCACCATAAGTTTTTAGCAGATTAAAATAAGCAAAGGCCCTGAAGAAATAAGCCTCGCCTACATACTCACTGATATCGCCACTACCACTATATGCTGCTGCTTTTGATAACAGGATATTACAACTGCGAATACCAGAATAATTCCAATTTGCAGAAGTACTTGTTGTAATTGTGCCGTGGCCAATGTCGTAACCGTTGCCGTTCGTATTGGCAGACAAATCTGAGTTGTTATCCATAGAGCCAAAATCCCAGCCGGGCAATTGACCGTAAAAGCCAGTAGCGTAAGTTTTAAAGTCACCGGGTTGCCTAAAGTAAACTGCATCGGTAAACTGCGCCGTAGGCCTGAGATCAATAAAACTTTTTTTGCACGAGGCAGCGCCTAACGCTAAAATGCCTATTGTAATATACTTAAATACTTTTTTCATGATTAAATAATTTTAGTTTTTAAAATCCAACATTTACTCCAAATGACCATGTTCTGGCGAAAGGATACCCCGAGTTTTGAGAAGTTTCCCCCATTTCAGGATCAAAGCCATCTTTGATATGCACCAGTTCCCACAAGTCGTTTCCCGAAAAATATACTCTTACTTTTTCGAGCTTAGCTTTCCTGATTAATGATTCAGGCAAGCTATAGCCCATGATCAAAGCTTTTAATCGGATGTATCGATTGTTTTGCAACATGAAATCATTATTAACATAGTTCCATTTTGCCCGGGTATTATTCACAGTTAAACGAGGAAAAAAGGCATCCGGATTATCTGTTGTCCATGTTTTACCCAGAAACGAAGGATTTTGATTTGTCCATACTGCAGCAAACGGATAAGACATATAGCCATTCCTCATGATCAACTGCTTTAACTGACCTTGGAAAAATGCGCTTAAATCGAAACCTTTCCAGGATCCACCTAAGTTGATTCCAAATGTATAATGGGGTGTGCCATCGCCTGCATATACCAGAGAACTCTTTTCATTGCCGGATCCTGTAATGTTACCTGTACCTGCTACATCAACTTTTCTGGTATCGCCAGGACGTAGCGCCACAGCTATATTGTTTTGCGGCAACCCTACTAAATCTGGACTGGACCCATACTGGGCATAATAGGCGTCTACTTCTTTCTGATTCTTGAAATAGCCGTCTGTTTTATATACAAACCAGGACTGATAAGGGTATCCGTTTACAATACCATTTTCTCCGGGATTGTAACTATCAGCTCCCTGAGCATCCGTAACCATGGTTTTGGTATTACTTAATGTAACTGCAATATTGTATGAAAACTTCCTCTGTGTTTCATTCCATTTCAGAGTGGCTTCCCAACCTTTGGTGTTGAAATGACCACTATTAGTTTTAGGCGCTGATCCTCCTAATACTGAAGGATAGTTTACATTGATCAACATTCCAAGATTATCCTTGGTAAAATAGTCAACAGTGGAAGAAAGGCGGTTTCCGAAGAAGCTGAGATCAAGGCCAATGTTCTTTTGCACTATTCTTTCCCATGTTCTGGAATAGCTGACTAATCCATTATTAACTAATGAAGAAGAATTTTGTAAGGCAGCAGGTAACCCTAAAACAGTTGTACCAATCTTTACAAGCGACAAGTAATCAAATTCACCAAGACCTGCAGCCTGATTACCTGAGCTACCATAGCTTGCTCTAATCTTTCCGAAATTGAGAACGGAACTAATACCCTCGAAAAACTTTTCTTTGGTAAATATCCATCCTACAGAAGCACCGCCATATTTCTGGAACTTATGACCAGTTGCAAAGCGGGAACTTCCATCAATTCTTCCTTGGAGCTCTAACAGATATTTATCTGCATAGCTATAATTCAATCTGCTGAAATAAGCTAAGTTGCCATATTGCGAACTATACCCGTCATTAGTTTGTGTCGCTGTTGAAGCCAAACTAATATTTTGCACACCCAAATCAGTAAAACCAATACGGTTTGCTGATACCCAATTGTAATTTGTTTTTTGGGCTTCTATACCTACTACCGCTGAAATAGAATGCACTTCTTTAATTGATTTACTGTACCGCGCTAATCCTGAGTAATACTGAGACATACTTGTCCATGCTTTTGTATAATAACTCGTTTTGGTAGTGTCAAGAGCACCTGCCCATCCGGTTTGTTTACCATACCAGTTATACACCGGAACAGCTAAAAGATATTTCTCCTGATTAAAGCGTTCATTTTGCACAGAGGCTAAACCTTCAATAGAAAGGTCTTTATAAACCTGGTAAACAGCTTTTAAATCTGCTCTTCCTGTAAGTGAATTTTGATTATCACGGCCACCATCACTTGTTCGGGCAGCCGCATTTCTGTTAGCTCCGCCATCTACACCGTTAAAACAGGCAAACCATTGTCCGAATGGATTTTGAGCGGGAAAAAACGGCATATCATATCCATACAAAGTATTATCAAGACCAGCAGATGGGGTGCTTGTTTTAGCATCAATCAGGCTGATACCTGTTTCTAATTTCAGTTTTTTTGATAGTTTGATATCATAATTAAAGCGGGCATTATATTGCTTTTGTCCATCATAGGCTGTTGCCAGGTTGCCTTTGTTATCAGCCATTCCAAACGACAAGCGATAAGAGCTTTTTTCGTCGCTGCCGGAAATGCTTAAATTGTTTTGATAAGAATAACGGGTAGCAAACATTTCGTTAATGCGGTTGGCATTAAAAATAAAATAGTCAACAGTAGGCCATGTAGAAAAATGGTAAGCACCTTCGTAACCTGATTGCATCTTTAGCAGATTGTCTTGATTTCCCCACACCCACCAGTTAGGATTCGTTTCTTCTTTGTTAGCTTCGAGCCACATAGTAGCATATTGCTGCATGGTCGGAGAATAGCCCGTAATTCCATTTGTTGTAAATCGCAAATTGCTTGACAAATCATATCTGGTTTTTCCTTTACCCCGTTTCGTCGTAACCAATATAACGCCGTTTGCAGCAGCACTTCCATAAATCGCTGCTGATGCATCTTTCAACACTGAAATACTTTCAATATCATCAGCGTTCATGTTTAAAAATGAAAAAGAGTTTAGAACAGGTACACCATCAACAATAATTAACGGAGCGCTACCATTTACTGAACTGAGACCACGTATCACAAAATTTAAACCTTCATTTCCTGGCCTTGGGGAAGTTCTGGTAACCAACAAGCCCGGTGTTTCACCTTGCAATGCTAAACCAATATTAGTAACGGCACGGCTTTCCAATGTTTTGCTTGTAATTTGTTCTACAGAACCTGTGAGTGTAGCTTTCTTTTGTTTTCCATAACCTACTACCACAACCTCATTCAGTTGTTGGCTTGTGCTTTCCATTTGCACCTTCATAAATGAGGAGGTAACCTTTACTTCTTTTGTTTCATATCCGACATTACTGAAAACCAATGTCGACTGACCTGTAACATGAATTGAAAACTTCCCATTAATATCAGTAGCCGTACCATTTCTTGTATCTTTTACTATTACTGATACATTAGATATAGGTGTTGAGGTTTTTGAATCGACCACAGTGCCTGAAATTGTTTTTGTTTGCCCAAATGAGGAAAGGCTGAAAAATGCTGAAAAAATTATTATCAGCATTGATAAAGCAATCTCCTTTATTTGGAATTGTTCAAAATTTCGCATAAGCATAATTTTTAATTTGTTTTAATAAATGATTGTTTGTTTTTTAATTTTTTTTGGATCGATGGTTTTCGAAGGTGAACTCCTTTATTTATTCTTTTTTATAGTTAATGTGAGGGACTGAAGATTCACGCACTATCAAATTGGTTTTCAGCACAATTGTTTTCTTTTTTTCATTTTGATCTTCCATTATTAGGGCTTTGATTAACTCTTTTACAGTTTGATTTGAGATTTCCTCAACAGGCTGTGCTGCCGCTGTTATTGAAGGTGAGAATAGTGAAAAATACGTGTT
>JBQCHB010000210.1:0-9036 GCA_051955075.1 Flavisolibacter sp. | reverse complement strand
ATTCCCGCAAAAGCTATGATACGCTTACGGAGTACATGATGAAACCACACAAGGCAAAAGAACTGGTGAGAGGCATTGCCGTTGGAGACAAGATTGCATCAGGCAAAGTGAAGATCATGTACTCGCTGGATAAAAGAGTGATGGAAGGGCAGGAGTTTAAAGAAGGCGATGTTTTAGTTACAGACATGACGGATCCTGATTGGGAACCGATCATGAAAAAAGCATCAGCCATTGTCACCAACAAAGGTGGAAGAACCTGCCATGCTGCTATCGTTGCCAGGGAAATGGGTGTGCCTGCTATTGTTGGCTGTGGTAACGCCACAACTGTTTTAAGTGATGAAGATGAAGTGACGATCTCCTGTGCTGAAGGCGACAGTGGAATTGTGTACGAAGGCAAATTAGATTTTGAGATCATCCAAACAAAGCTGAATGACCTGCCCACCATTGAAACGGCGTTGATGTTGAATGTGGCTTCGCCATCTTTGGCATTTCGTTTCTCACACATTCCCAATAAAGGCGTAGGACTGGCAAGAGAAGAATTCATCATCAATAATTATATCGGCATTCATCCGTTGGCATTGTTAGCGCATCGTGCCTTGAATGATAAAGAACTCACTTCGATCATTCGAAATAAAATTGCAGGCTTTAAAGATGAAGAAGATTTTTTTGTCTCGAAGTTATCTTTCGGTATTGCAAAAATTGCATCTGCATTTTATCCGCATAAAGTGATCGTTCGTTTTTCTGATTTTAAATCGAACGAGTATTATAACCTTTTAGGTGGAAAATACTTTGAACCGGAAGAAGAAAATCCAATGATCGGCTGGAGAGGCGCATCAAGGTATTATTCTGAAGATTATAAGGCAGCTTTCGGCTTGGAATGCAAGGCCATTAAAAAGGCGAGAGAAGAAATGGGATTGAGCAATGTTGTTGTAATGATTCCTTTTTGCAGAACGGTAGACGAGTTATTGAAAGTAAAAGAAGTGATGGCCGAATATGGATTAGTACCCGGCAGAGAAGGTTTGGAATTATACCTGATGGCAGAAATTCCTTCGAATATTATTATGGCTGCCGAGTTTGCAGAACATATTGATGGCTTCTCCATTGGTTCCAATGATCTCACACAATTGACATTGGGGTTGGACAGGGATTCATCATTGGTGGCGCATTTGTACGATGAAAGAAATCCGGCAGTCAAACGAATGCTTTCGCAACTTATTCAAACCGCAAAAGAATGTGGGGTGAAAGTAGGTATTTGTGGACAAGGCCCTTCCGATCATCCGGACTTTGCGCAGTTTTTAGTAGAGCAGGGAATTGATTCAGTTTCCGTCACTCCTGACTCAGTGATCAAAACCATCAAAGCAATTCATGCAGTAGAGCAGGAGATAAAAAATAAGAAGGAATCAAAAGATATAATGCGAGCTGAAAAGCGCTGTAAAGTTTATAACGGCTGATTCTGGGTTGCTTCGATGCGTACAGTTTTTAACAGGGCAGTCTTATAGCTGTTCTTGTTTTTTAAATGATTTTATTAAACAAGAAAAAAAGCTTCGCAACGAACGGTGGCACTAATTGTATTCTTTTGTTGAATCGGTTAATGTAAAAAGCAGATCTTGTTAGTGAAACTTTACAAACGATATTTTTTTTATCACTCCATCGTTGGTAGTAAGAACCAGGTGATACAAACCGTTCTTTAAAGAATAAAAATCAATGTTCATAGCATTGGAAGGATTTTCTACCTGTCTTTCGAAAACCTTTGCTCCTGCGCTGTTCAACACAAGGATGGTACCCGTATCAATTGTTTTATTCCAGTTCAGTACTGCTTCATTTCGAACGGGATTAGGATACAAAGACAGTGTGCCTGCGCTTTTCCCTATATCTGCTACCAACACATTTGAATACAAGGTTTGCTCTTGATGGTTTATGAACATCAGTCTATATAAATTTTTTCCCTCCGAGGGGCTATTATCGGTGTAAGAAAAAATAGCTTCAGAAAAAGGTCCATTACCGGGAGGCGAAAAAGTTTTCAGATCGAGCCAGGAAGTGTTGACGGCTTTTTGAATGATGTACTGATCTTCACCAGAGTCAGGAAACAAACTCCAATTCAATATTACCCTGCCATTTTTTACCTGCAGGCTAAAAGACTGCAACTTAACAGGGAGTATTCCAATTATAAAACCTCCACCCGATGTGCCCACTACACTCCAGGCAGTGACAGCGCTGGCAAACTTAGGCCCCATGACTGTACCATCGTTTTGCCCATTATATTTTACAACACCGCCAATTTTTATAAGTTCGGAACTCGTACCATTTGATGTGATACGGCCCAGGGTGAACAATTGAATGGTACTGGCATTGCCAAGATCAAGCTTGCCGGATGGGTCGAAATCGAGGGTGCCATAGACAAAAACTGTAATGGTAGGTAAAGTCGTGTAGATGGCTCCTTTTACACTAATTGTAAAGCCAAGAGGAATAGTAACCGTATCGCCGTTTGCAGGAACACCCGATGGAAGAAAGTTGGCGGCATTATTCCAGCCCTGGCCTGCGCTGCCCAAAACAATTTTATTTGTTGCATGCGCATACAGCGTGGCAATAATGAGGAAAAAAGACAGGGTCGTTTTCATTAAATAGGATTTGGATTAGGCTTAGTGTTGGATAAAGTAGTTCTTACATCATCCTAAGCAATAAGTCTTAGCGGTAAAACAAGAAAATAATATTGAAAATTCCAAATGTTAATTGATTATCAGTTCTAACTAAATGAACAAGCAAACATATGGCTTCATTTAATTGAACCAAACCGCATATCCTTTTCTTCTTAGGTCCAATGCCAGTTTTTGCTCCATCGCCAAAGCCTGTTCCCTGTTCATTGGTTTGAGATTTAAATGCTCATAGAGGCTGGGACGCAAATAATTGCCATACTTCTGAACGATATTGGCAGAGAGCTTATGGTTTTTTTTATTGACAAAGCCAGTTTTGTGTTGTTTCAATCTTTCGTGTGGCGTCTTGCTGGTCATGCCGACATAGAGGCATTCCAGCACGCCATTAAATTGCGGGTTTGCAGATCTGAACCTGGCGTTTTCTGTAAAAACCCGTTTTGATAATTCGATGACGTAAACCTTGTATATAGCGCCTGGCACGAAGCAATTTAGCCAAAGAAATAAAAACATGCAAAGTCGTGCTTACTATACGATTGTCATAAGTTGAAGTACATCAAACGCAGTTTGCTTTTTTCACTTATCATTTTGATAGCTTGACCCCGCAACTTATCACTGATGCGTTTATTGAATAGGCTACAAGTTTTGTTGTCCTATATCAATTGGATGTTTTTTTTATTTAAAAAATGACGGCTTTTGTAAATCTTTTAAGCAACCAAACCCTAATTTTACTGATGCCCTTAATTGTTGATTCTGTTGCCCAGGTTGTTAAAGCTCATACTTCTGGCGGTCATGCCCTTGCCGAAAGGTCCTTGCTTTCAAGATTAGAAGCTATCCGTTGTAAAGCTGATTATGCTGCCATTTTAAAAATGTTTTATGGATTCTTCTTTCCGCTTCATCAAAACACGCGGGCCTATATCACGCCCCATCATTTAGAAGATATAGAAGAAAGGAGATTGTCTTCTTTTATCCTTAATGATCTTGAGTCTATCAATTTTCCCTCTCAACACATCGCTTTGTGCAATAAGCTGCCTGAAGTTAAAAACGCAGCCCAGGCCTTTGGCGCCCTTTATGTAATGGAAGGAGCCACATTAGGAGGAAGGATCATTGCAAAAATGCTTCTGCACAATAGTCACCTTAATCTTGCTGAAGAAAACCTTAGCTTTTTTAGTGGCTATAAAGAAGCTACGGGGACAAGGTGGAAAGCTTTTCAGGAAGCGCTTAACCAACAATTTGACCAGGAGTTACTGGTCAATACCGCAAAAGAAACCTTTTTGTTATTTCATAACTGGATAAATACTTGTTTGCCTCATGAACATTCAAGCAAAAAAGAATGCTGAGTTTTGTGGTGCAGTGCCGCTGCACCAAACCAATTTAATACAGCCTCACGGCGTTTTGCTGGTAGCAGAAAGAAAAGATCTGCGCATCACACAGGTAAGTGAAAATGTATCAGATATTTTAGAAAAATCCGCCAGGGAAATTGTCAATACTTTCCTGCACGATTATATTGCGCCGCAGTATATATCGAAATTAAAAGACAGAATGAACAGTGGTGTTGCAGGCAGGCTGCCTTTTTTGCTTGATTTCCATTCAGGCAGGCACCTTGCCGTCATAAAGCCACAGGATGGTCACGTGATCATTGAAATAGAAAAACAGACCCGGCCCGCAAATGCTGAAGATTCTTTTATAGCAGTATACCAGGATATAAAGTATGCAATGGCTGCAATTGAGCAAGCACCAACTACCGAAGCTGCCTGCTACAATGCCATAACCGAATTAAAAAGGATCACCGGCTTTGATAAAATTATGGTGTATAAATTCGATGAAGCATGGAATGGTGACGTGATTGCAGAAGTAATGGAAGAAGGAATGGATAGCTATATGGGATTAAAATTCCCGGCTTCTGACATTCCACGCCAGGCAAGAGAACTTTATCAAAAGATGCCTTATCGCCTTATTCCCAATATTCATTACGAGCCCGTTCCACTATACCCGGTGGTGAATACGCTTACAGGAGCGTTTACCGATCTTTCCGATAGCAACCTCCGAAGCGTGGCGGCTGTTCACCTGGAATACCTGCAGAATATGAATGTACGGGCATCTATGTCTACCCGCATTATGGAAAATAACCGGCTTTGGGGGCTCATAGCATGCCATCATCGTGAGCCTAAATATTTGTCTTTTGAAGCTTGTGCTTTGTTTGAGCTGGTGTCGAATGTTATTTCGGCCAAAATAGCATCGGTTCAAAGCAGCGACACTTATCACTACAAGGCACAAATGCACCAGTTGCAAACTGCTGTTATTGAGAAGATATACAAGGAAAAAGAATTGTTTTTGGGCCTGCTCGAATCCAAACAAGACCTGTTGCAACTGTTGGGCGCCGATGGCATTGCACTTGTTTCTAAAAAAAATATTGAAAGTTTTGGGAGCGTTCCCAACGAAGAAGAGCTGGAAGAACTTGTGTTTTGGCTGGAGGCTTTAAATATTAATAAGATGTACCACCAGTCCTCTCTCTCTAACGTTTTTGAACAGGGCGCCTCCTACGCAAAAACTGCTAGTGGGCTTATGGTACTACCTGTACAGGCCGATAAGGGCGAATTTATCCTGGCTTTTCGCAAGGAGGCGGTAAGCAAGGTCAACTGGGGCGGCAATCCTAACTCAACGGTTCATTTCGAGGCTGACGGCAAAAAATATCATCCACGTGCCTCTTTCAATATGTGGCAGGAAATGGTCAATCAGACAGCCATTCCGTGGAAACCTGGCGAACTTGAAACCGCCGAGGGGTTTCGCAACTTTATTGTAGAGTTCACATTAAATAGTGTTAACAAGGATTTCTAATTACATTTTTCTTTTGGCAAATGATTGGTATAAGAACCGACATGAACAGTAATCAACAACCTGTATCGCACCAGCACTTTGTTGTTGCTATTGGCGCTTCGGCTGGCGGACTTGAAGCGATTCACGAATTTTTTGATAATATGCCGGGCAACGGCAATTTCTCTTTCATCATTATTCAGCACCTGTCGCCCGATTATAAAAGCCTGCTGGTAGAACTTGTAGCAAAGCATACTAACATGCAGGTATTTGAAGCGCAGCATAACGAAAAAGTAGAACCGAATTGCGTATATGTCATTCCCAACGATAAGCTGTTAACTATCCGTGAGGGCCACCTGCAACTGGGCGTAAAGAATTTTGACCGGGTACCTAACACGGCCATCGATTTCTTCTTACATTCTTTAGCTGAAGACCAGGGCTCCAGGGCTATTGCCGTTATTTTATCAGGAACCGGAACAGATGGATCAAAGGGCATTCAGGCCATAAATGAAGGAGGGGGAGTTGTGTTTGTGCAGGATCCTGTTACTGCAAAATTCGATGGAATGCCCAACAGTGCGATAGCTACCGGATTTGCAGATTATATCTTGTCGCCTGAACTGATGCCGGAAGAGATATTCAATCACATTAATGAAAGACCGGTGCGGCTGGCAAAAGAGGGGCGACCTGACGAGACGCATTTACCGGAGGTTTTGAAATTGATTGAGAAGCACTGCCAACACGATTTTTATAATTATAAGACACCCACTATTCTGCGGCGTATCGAAAGAAGAATGGGTATCCTGGGTTACAGGAAATTCAACGATTATTTGCAGATACTGCGAAGTTCTCCTGATGAATGTCGCTTTTTAGGTAAAGAATTTTTGATCGGTGTCACTAAGTTCTTCAGGGACAGTGCCGCCTTTCAGTTATTGCACGATCACATACTGCCAGAACTGATCAACACAAAAGAAGACCATGGCATTTTAAAGTTATGGGTTACCGCCTGCAGCACAGGAGAAGAAGCTTATTCGTTAGCCATACTGATCGATGATTTGCTTCAGAATATGGATAAAACGCTGGAAGTAAAAATATTCGCCAGCGATGTAGACATTGAGGCAATTGAATTTGCCGGTAAAGCCACTTATCCCGCCAATAGTGTAGCCGAAATCGACCGGCGTCTTGTAAACAAATATTTTGTCCGTGAAGGCAATATGGTCACTGTACTGCCCCGTTTGCGCAAGCAAATCATTTTCGCAAGACATAACATTCTGAAAGATCCGCCCTTCATTAAAAATGACATGATTACCTGCCGCAACATGCTCATTTACATGAATGCCATTTTGCAAAGAAAGGTGCTGGCTACTTTACAATTTTCCCTTAATACCGGCGGCATTTTATTTTTGGGGCCTAGCGAAACGCCTGTGTCTATTAAAGACGCTTTTGAAGAAGTGAACGGAAAATGGAAAATATTTAAAAAAATATCAAATGAAAACAGCTATAATCCTGATCGCTTCCCTGCCATACAAACACCTAAAAACCAGCCTGTAAAATATGGCAGTCTCCGGGCCAATACAACAGCGAAAGAACTGTCTGATGATTTTAAAAACTTACTGGTAGAGGAGTACGGCTTTGCTGCCATCTACATCAATAAGAATTTCGAAATAAGAGAGGCCATTGGCAATTTCAAAAAATACCTTTTTCTACCCGATAATATTCTTAACCTGAACATTTTGAAAATGGTGCCCCAGCAGCTGGCCACAGCACTTAATGGTGCGGTGAGAAAGGCGCTGAAAACAAATGAGAATGTGACGCTTTCTCATATGCACCTCCCTGGCATTGAGGAAGGTAAAACTTGCAACTTGTTTATAAAACCTTCTTCTGCGGAAGGATATATTATGATTGTGCTGGGAGAGGGTTATGAAAATATTTCAGTAAAGCCCTCGATAGATGTAACAACTTCGCAGGCTTTCCACAATGATGCTTATGTAGCAGAATTGGAGGACGAGCTGAAAGAAACCCGCCTTAATCTGCAAATGGCTGTCGAAAGTCTCGAAACAGCGAACGAGGAGCTGCAAAGCTCCAATGAGGAGTTGCTTTCTGCTAACGAAGAATTGCAAAGCTCCAATGAAGAATTACAGTCGCTTAATGAAGAACTGCACACACTCAATACAGAGCACCAACTGCGCATAAAAGAACTGATAGAGTTGAACGAAGACCTGGACAATTATTTTCGCAGCACCGAAATAGCCCAGGTGTTTGTAGACAGGGAATTGCGCATCCGGAAGTTCAACCCTGTAGCTCTGAAAATGATCAATCTTATTGAGACAGATATTGGCCGGCCCATTGAGCATATTTCTACTAATCTCAATAACAGCAAAAACTTTATTGAAGACATACACCACGTAATTGAATCGGGCAACCAGCTTGAAAAAGAAGTGATATTAAGCAATGGCAGCCCTAATCTTATGAGGATCATGCCCTATGTGCGGCTCGACAAAAAGGTGGATGGTGTGATCATCACCTTTATTGATATTTCCAATATTAAAGAACTCGACAACATCATCAAAGCGGTATTTAATTCTTCGGTAAGTGCTATCATGGCCTTTAAGGCGTTGCGTGATGACAAACAACAGGTAACTGATTTTAAATGGCTAACTGCCAACTATGCTACGGATGAATTACTGGGAAAATCAAAAACCGAATACATTGGAAAAACCTTGAAAGAGATTTTTCCCGAGATACTTAAAAAGAATTTTTTCGACCGATGCGTCAAAGTAATGAAATCAGCCGAGCCGCTGCATACCGAGTTGCAACTAACTGAAGGGCCAAAACAAGGTTGGTACAATGTTGTCGTCAGTCAAATGGCAGAAGGTATTGTTATCAGTCTTACCGATATTAGCGATAAAAAGAAAGCGGAAGAAAAGCTCAAAAAGAACTATTACGAGCTGGTGAAGGCTAAAGAAAATTATCGCAGGCTTAATATTGAACTCGAAGAAAAAGTACAGGAAAGAACCTTTGCGCTTTCCAAAACGGAAGAGCGGTTTCGTCTTATTGCCAATGCTACCAACGATGCTATCTGGGATTGGGACCTTGTTAACAACCGTATATGGTGGAGTGAGGGCTTTTATACCCGCTTTGGTTATGAAAAGCTGGAGCATAAATTGACCAGCACATTTTGGTTAGAGCATATTCACCCCGACGATCGCGAAAAAATAAGTGCTGATATTTTTGAAGCCATCAACAGCCGTGCAAACAACTGGTCGGCTCGTTTTCGCTTTCAGAAAAAAGACGGCACCTATGCTGTTATATGGGATAAAGGAACCATCTTGCTTGACCAGGATGGAATACCTTACCGGATGGTAGGTGCTATGATGGACATCACAGAAACAGAAAAGGCAGAACAGGAAATAAAACAAAAAAATAGTGAACTGAATGAGCTGATCCAGGAGTTTACGTTCGTTACCGATTTTATGCCTCAAATGGTATGGGCTACCCGTCCCGACGGAACAAATGATTTCTACAATAAAGGTTGGTACGACTTTACAGGTTTAACGCATCAAAAAGGCAACGATCG
>JBQCHB010000209.1:0-7627 GCA_051955075.1 Flavisolibacter sp. | reverse complement strand
AGCGTCGTTATTACCACGGGAACGTGGACACCTTCTAATGGTTTTATATGGCTGTACAACGACCAGGTGGTGAGAGGTCGCTATAAATGGCAAGGCGACGTTTTGCAATATTTCGATCCGCCTCACAAAAAAACTTACGCTATGCACAAACTTAATGATGTGCTTGAGAATGATGTTTGGAAAAATAAAAAAGAGGAAGGCGTGGTTTTATTTGGCATTGGCAATGAACCTTTCTGGAGTATTGAATTCAATAACAAGGATACCATCAGCTTTTTGCTTTCTGAATGGACAAACCCTGTAAAAATGAAATTGACGGAAACAACAAACGCCAGCGACACTACCATTTACCTGGCACAAAACGATTCTGCGCAATTAAAGCTCATGGTACTTCCTTATTTCTGCAACGATGGTATGAGCGACAACGTGTACCAAAACAAAGTGCAGGTACAGTATAATCATAAAACGTACAGTGGTTGCGGTGTTTTATACAAGTAGTTTAGCTTCCGGTTGCTTCAGAAATATTTATGACCAGCTACGATGCACCTCCTGTAAAGCATTAAGTTTTATTTATCGCCGGCCAAACAATACGCCAACATAGTCTTCGTTATCTCAAAAAATCAAACCTGCTTATGAGCCTTAAAAACGGAAGGCTATGCAAAAGGTTTATTTATTACTTCGCAACAATCAGCAAACAGGCCCTCATACGCTTGAGGAATTATTGAATTTGGATTTAAAACCTTTCGACCTTGTTTGGGTAGAAGGAAAAAGTTATGGATGGTCTTATCCTTCCGAAATAGAAACCCTGAAACCGTTTGTAACAGCCAGTAACAACAAAGCCCAGCCAGCGGCTTCACCCACGACAGCTCTCGATTCTTTTGAAGCGGAGAAAACGGTCCGTAAAAAAATATTTGTGAGCATGCCCGTTGGTAACGTATCAACATCGTCAGCCTCGACTTCTGCTGATGCCATTGAAGAAAAGGCTGAAGAATTGCGCCGGAGAGCACAATCCTATATCCCCCAAAACCCTTTGCCGCCCGAAGAACTACGGACAAATTATGTACGCAATCTGAATGATGTAGAAGAAGATTACACTTCGTGGGTCTTTAAAAGAAAAGCCAAAACTTATGTAAATAAAAAATACTGGGCGTTCGGAGCCGCCATTGCAATAATATTGTGTGCAACATGGATGGCAATAAAAATGACGGCGCCAAAACCTTCGGCTGCAGTGCTGCCATTAGCTGTACAAACCAATGCTGAAGAAAAAACAGCCAATTCGTCAATTGAACCAACAGAATCTTCAACAGTAATTCCTGCTTCGCAAAACAAATCAGTGAAACACCTTGCTGCCAGCAATATTTCTAAAAAAGGAAAAGAAAAGAAAATAGAAAGAAATGATCTAACCATAAAAGAAAATGCACTGGCACCATCGCCTGATGTCGTACAAAAGCACCCTGCGAATCAAACTGAAGAAATTACACCCATTAATACAGAAGAGAAAAAAGTAACTGTGGAAAAACCGAAAGAGAAAAGAACCCTGAAAACGCTGTTCAATACCTTATTCAAAAAAAATAAAAAAGAAGATGCTGTGCAGGAACAGCCACAACCTGCTGCCAATAACAACAATGAAAGAAGTGCAACACACCGTGGCAATGAACAGGAAACCGTTACCAATATTGTTGATCTTTCCGACCAGGTAACTGTAAAATTGAACAAAGCATCCAGCGACTGGATGATGGGCGTGCAGGGCTTAAAACTAACGCTTTACAACAATAGCGAGGCCACTTTAAAAACGGCTGTAGTACAAGTGCTCTATTATTCGGATGAAAATAATTTGCTGGAAACAAAGACGATCAATTTTTCCAACATTGCACCCGGAAAATCACAAACTATGGCAGCTCCCGACCATCGTCTGGCCGACCATATTGATTATAAAATAATTTCCGCCAGTGGCATTGCCAATGCTTACGCAAAGCAGTAAATAACATGAAATTGCAAGAGGTTAGCAATTGCCAACATCAAACTTTCCATTACATGCTTCCTTTTTCTCAATTCATGCAATACCTAGTTGCGCCAGCTGAAGGCACATAATATTTTCGAAGCCTTAATTATGTTTATGCTTCGAAAAATTTTAAAATGGACAGGCATTATTCTGTTGATACTTATTGCCGGTGTTGCACTCACTACTGCCTTACGCCAACATTTAAAATATGATGCGCCATATCCGGATATTAAAGCTTCTACCGATAGTGCGGTTATTGCAAAAGGCAAGCACCTGGTAACAGGTCCTGCACATTGTATTGATTGCCACAGCCCCATTCACAATAAAGATTCTGTGTTGCGCCTGGGACAGGATGTGCCTTTAATTGGAGGAACTAAATTTGATTTGCCTTTCGGAAAGTTTTACACACGCAATCTTACACCAGATAAAGAAACAGGTATTGGCAATATGACCGATGGGGAAATTGCCCGGGTGTTGCGCTATAGCGTGAAGAAAAATGGAGAAGCGGTTTTGCCATTCATGCCTTTTCAAAATTTGAGCGATGAAGATCTTATAGCTATCATTTCTTACCTGCGTTCGCTAAAACCAGTTCATAACCAGGTGCCTGATCATGATTATAATGTTGTGGGCAATTTGATCAAAGCTTTTTTAATAAAACCTGTTGGGCCTACCGAAAAAATTATTGCCTCTATACCGGAAGATACAACAGCAGCCTATGGACGCCACATGGTAATGGCAGTGGCCAATTGCAATGAATGTCACACCAGGCGTGATGCTATTGGCAAGTATGTAGGAGAGCCTTTGGCGGGCGGCACCGTGTTTGAAGAAAAAGGGCACCCTACGTTGATCTCTCCCAACCTTACGCCCGACTCTACGAGCAGGATATTTGGATGGAGCCAGCAAAATTTTATTCAGCGTTTTCGCATGGGCAAAGTAATTCCGTACAGCCACATGCCGTGGGAATCGTTTGCCCGCATGACTGACACGGAATTGAAAGCTATTTATAATTATTTGCAAACCATAAAGCCTGTAAAAACAGAAGTAAAAAAATAGTTTCACGGACGGTTTAAAAAACAAAAAAAATTCAAGAGCCACCGAAAGGTGGCTTTTTTGTTTTTTTACGGCAATATTTCATATTATTCTAAATATTGTATTTTGGGAAAAGGTCAGATAAATATCTTGAACATTTACTAATATAACTTTTCATGGAAGCTATAACAGTTCAGCAGTATGGAGATGCTATTGTGAATGCTCTTTCTCCCAGACAGATTGAGACGCTTCAAATTTTGTATTATTTTCCTAACGCAAGTGCAACCGCAAAAGAATTAGCAAAAGCGCTAAATTATTCTGGCTTTCAGGCAGCAAATAGGCAGATTGGCCAAATTGGGAAAGCCATTGCAAAGCATACAGGGGTAATGCCACCAGTTTATTATGGAGATAGGGGAGAACAACCGGCTTACTATTTTATTATTGGAGAATACTACAAAAATACTGGCTGGAACATGTGGGCAGAACTTCAGGAAGCGTTAGAAAATTTAAACCTTGTATCAACAAGTAGTGACGATTTGATAGAGCGGTTACCAACAGAAGCTTTTCAGTTTGACGAAAGCCACCTTCTTAAAGAAGGGAAGGTTGTTCAGGTGCTTGTAAATCGATACGAAAGAAATCAAAAAGCACGGTTGGAATGTATCAAACATCATGGGGACAACTGTTATGTTTGTGGCTTTAGCTTTGGGCATTTTTATGGTGATAAAGCTAAAGGGTTCATTCATGTGCATCATAAGATTCCGCTTGCACATATTGCTGCGGAGTATCAAGTTGATCCAATTAACGACCTTGTGCCATTGTGTGCTAACTGTCATTCGGTAATACATTTGGCCAATCCTGCATTAACAATTGAAGAATTAAAAAAGCTAATAAAAGAAAAGAATTAATCCGCCAATGACACATGTTACGGATTACAATTACATTCAAATTGTATCCACTTAAATATAAAATCCTAAACAAAAAAGCAGCGCAATCCCTTGCACTGCTTTTCCTATCAAAAAATAGTATTACTTCTTTATCTTCCTGTCAACCGACCAGCTATTTTGCGCTGATTGCAAAATCAGTTTACTGTCACCGTTTTCCAGCGTTGCGTAATAAGTGGTTTCAAATTGGGTTGAAACTTCTACCAGCCCCGAGATCCAATAATCTTCATAATTTTCTTTCAGGTTGTTTCCCAGCAACAGGGGAAGCTGTGTTGACGTAATGTTTTTTGTCAGCGCCAGCAGGCTGCCATCCGCATCGTAGTAAGCAGTAACGTATTGATCGCTGTAAACAAATTCTGCTTTATAAATGTCATTACCTGCAGACCAGCTTACTTCTTTAGCGGTGCTGAATTTTTTTTGAAAAGAACGCAAAACGTTCGGCGATACCATGGTATCTGAAGCAAACGTATTCGTACCGAATACGAGCAACAGGGCCAGTGAAATAAAAAAATGTTTCATAAAAATGTATTTAAAATGATTGAATGTTTATTGCGCCGCAAAGCTATGCCGGATAAGGGCTGCAGTCAATCTAACATGTAATGAACTGCTGTTTTATGCTGACAAATGGCAGTTACCATTAACCGAATCGTATTTGATAGTCAACCAGGAAACTGATGTGAAGGAAAAAAGAAAGCGGTAATAGAAATTACCGCCGAAAACAAAACTAACTGCTAATGAGGATATGTAAGAGTTGATTGATAATGTAAAGTTGAGATGGTTTCTGTTTCGTTACAAACACATCATCATTCAGGTGTTGTTTTTATTAAACGAACAGTATTTTTATCGGCATGAATTGTTTGACCGGATTTAATTTTCATCATACGAAAAGTATTACTCGTTTGGACGCTGCTTTTTTTCTTTTTAGTTTTCATTCATAAAATCACCAAAAAATGCGCAAACAATTTTTATTGCTGTTGATAACAGCCTTAAGTAGCATTTACATTTCTGCCCAAAACAATAAGCCTCTTTACGACTCGGTTCTTGCTAAAAAATTAGGAGCCGACGATTACGGCATGAAGCTATATGTAATGGCTTTTTTAAAAAGAGGTACCAATAAAAATGTTGATTCGGCAAGCAGAGCGCAATTAATACAAGGACACTTAAAAAATATTGGCCGCCTCGCAAAAGAAGGGAAGCTGGTTGTCGCCGGCCCTTTTTTGGATAAGAGCGACCTTGCAGGCGTTTTTGTTTTCAACGTTACTACCATAGAAGAAGCCAAAACACTAACAGCATCAGATCCGGCTGTAAAGGCCGGACTGTTTGAAATAGAATTGCATCCGTGGTATGGCTCTGCTGCACTAATGCAGGTAATCGGCATTCATTCAACATTGCAAAAGAAAAATATAACCGACTGAGGTTGAATTAGTTGAGAAGGTTGATTCAGTTGAGGTTGAAAATAAAACGGATAACTGTTATAATGAATGGTTCAATTAAAACAAAGTAACTGCAACCTTAAGAACTTCAAACTAAAAACCTCAAACCATAAACTGGTTTAATTCATCTGTACAAACTCCGGTCTGCGTATAAATTGCTGGTTGAACTTAAAACGAAGATTCGTGCTCAACTGTATCAGAAAATTATTGTTGAAGAAGTCTTTTTTTGGGAACCACGAACCTCTTAATTCAATAGTGCCGAAGATGAGGCTTTCATTGCGGGTGCGAATGCCGCCACCAATGGCAGTGTATAATTTAGTAGCAGTATAATCTTTTTCGTAAGGGTATTGAAATAAGGTGGCACTACTAAAAACAAAAGGTGCGAATTTGAAAAAGAACAAACTCCAGGGACTAAAAAAAACAGATTCAGCCTTTACCGTGGCTCTCATATTTCCACCCACAAGATTGTTTTTAAATTCAGGCAATCCATAAACGCTTTCTACAAACAAAGGCTCGTCAAGCAGCCAATGAAACTGGCGGGCAAAGCTGGCACTTAAAAAAGTTCTTTGCTTCCAGCGGGTGCCCAAGCGCTGCAGGCGTCCAAAGTAATCTACTGTTGCCAGCAGGCTGGCATCTTCCATTTTTTGTTTGTAAACCGAAGTTCCAAAAGACAATGCGTAATCTAAATAGCGTTCCTTCTTGGTTAAATAATACTGTTCGAACGACAGGGCCAGGTAAGGCCGCTTTCTGCCTTCTTTATTGGTAAAACCGGTAGTGAAAGAAGCCTCCAGGCCTTCCGGAATATCTTCCTTCCGGCCAAAGCCGTAGATATAACCTGTTTTATAATAATTTAATTTAAACACCGAGATGGCGCCTAATAAGGCTTTCATATTGGCGTAGGAGTAATGGTAATGATCAATGTACTGTTCCGGCTTGCTCAAAAATTTTTGGTCCATAACTCTCGCACTTACTAAAACACGCAGCCGTTCAAACTCGTTAGAGGCGCCAATGTGTTTAGCACTTAAATTCCATCCGGCCCAGGCATCGTAAATGCGGTACTTATATTTAATGGCGTTGTGGTAAACAGAGTCGGAGCTGAACAGGTTGGAAGTAGCATGCACTTCGGCAGAAGCCGCGTACGTCCAACGCATGTAAGGATTGACCAAAGGCTTTACAAACTGTAAATACCCTAAGCTTTCCTCTGATCTTTGACTGCTGAAGGCCGGGTTAAAATTGAGATAGCCGCCGCTGGCATCAATAAAGGTTCCTAAAATATTGCGCTTGGTATAATCTGCTCCAAAACCAAAATTCTTGCTTCTTGCTTTATCAAATAAGGTTTGCACTTCCAGCCTGTCGCCCCAACCCATAAAATTATCTTCGCGCAATTCTATCCGGCCGCTTTCCGAATTGGGAATGGCGATGCTGCCGCCAATGGATAAAACGTCTTTTGTATAAACAACCACATCAACAGAATCTTTACTGCCGGCTACCAGGCTAACCTGTATATGTGCTTCTTGTAGAAAAGGAAGATCACGCAGGTATCTTTCATTATTCCCCAGCAGAAAGGGAGAAAGGCGGTCACCTTCGTGGAAGAAAAGATGGTTGCGTAAAACAAAATTGCGGGTGGTGCTGTGAACGGCATTGGCCAGGTGCGTTAAACCGTTATTGAAACGCTTGGTAGTATCGCCAATCAAAATACCAAATTCCAATGGTTCAATGGTAATGTTCCGGATCACACGATTCCTGTAAGGCTGAAAAGGAACATCGCTCCGTTCCAGGTCGTTTTTTCCGGATTCGTCATCAGCCATTAAAGTTTGAGCCAGCGTACCCAACACGCCCTTTTGCTTCAATAAAAACGTATCAAGGCTGTTTTTTTTTGCCGAATCCTGCGCATGCAGTGAAAAAGCCGTTGTCAAAAGGGCGGTTAGAAAAAATAAGCGTTCGGTATATCCCCGTTTCAATAGCATCAGTCACGTATAATTTACAAAAGCAATACCACGGCAACTATGGCTTACAATTTAGCGGTTTATAGGCACAGGAAGAACTTAACAATGATGTTCTTTTTTACCGTAATTTCCTTGATCTTCTTAAAATAAGACAATGATTATGCAGTTAGGTGCATTGTAGCGAGCTTGCCGAACTACTACTGAACTTTTGTAGTGCAGATAGCTATCGGTGCACACTTTTACTCAGAAATTCTATGGGCAAGCCATAAGCTTTTGACT
>JBQCHB010000208.1:0-12576 GCA_051955075.1 Flavisolibacter sp. | reverse complement strand
GGAAATACAGGAAGCAGCCATCTTATCATCCCAAACAAACCCATCTTAACCATTACACTACTCATCGTCATCGTAGATGCATAGTTGGACTGTTCATAAGCATACGGCTGCCATGTGTGGAATGGAAACAACGGAATTTTTACGGCAAATGCAAGAAAAAATAACCAAAATACCCATTGCTGCTGAGATTGAGACAAGGTAGCTTTATAAAACGCATTTATAGAAAACGAATGTGCTGAGTCTACAGATACAGATGGCGCATGCAAATAGACATAGATAATCCCAATCAACATAAGCAGCGAGCCCGTAAACGTATAAACAAAGAACTTAAACGTCGCATGAACTCGTTTTTCTTCGCCCCAGCGGCTGCATAAGAAATAGAATGGAATAAGGGCCAATTCCCAAAAGAAATAAAATAAAAGTGCATCGGTAGCAACAAATACGCCTATCATGCCGGCCTGTGCAAGCAACAACAATCCGAAAAATGCATTGGGGTCTTTATGCTCATTTTTTCCTATAGCCAAAAATATCAGCGGAAAGGCCAATGAGGTCAAAAATGTAAGCAGAAAGCCCATTCCATCAAGCCCTACAGCGAAACTGGAACCAATATAGGGCATCCATACATAAGAAACGTTGTTATAATAAAAGTATTCAGGATGATGAACTACATCTGTATAAAATAAACTAATGACAGATACAGTGAGTGAAAGTAGTGAAGAAATAATGGCAAACGTTTTAACGCTTTTTCCATTATTGATAAAAAAAGCTATCAGTCCTGTAACAAAAGGTATCCAAATCAACAATTCAGGAAAAGTATAGTATGTACCCAGCATCAATATTATTTTGTAAACAATTGAATAATAAAAAAGATCAATAAACCGATAACCATTAACAGAAGATACGAACCAACCTGGCCGCTTTGCAACAATCTTAACTGGCGACTTCCATAATTAACTGATTTGCCCACACCATTCACAATACCATCAATTCCTTTTTTATCAAAAATATTATTTAAAAAGGCTGACAGGGAGTGATAAGGCCGCACAAAAACTGCATCATAAATCTCATCCACATAAAATTTGTTGCTGATGATTTTTCCCAATCCGCTTTCAGGAGCAGGACTTAAATAATTTTTGAATTTATTATATGCCCAGATGGAAACAGCAATCACCAATAGCGAAGAAACAATCAGCAAAATCCATTCGGTCTGATGTGGCAATTCAGCTACTGACACATATCTTTTGGAGTGTTCAAAAATCGGTGAAAGAAAATTACCAATCACATTGCCATCCTTTACAAAGCTCTGCGGCATTCCAAGAAAACCTCCTATAGCAGAAAGAACGGCAAGAATAATTAAAGGCACTGTCATGGTGGCGGGGCTTTCATGAAGATGATGTTCCTGTTCGTCAGTTCCCCTGAATTTTCCTTTAAAAGTCATTGCCAACAACCGGAACATATAAAAAGCGGTGAGCAAAGAACCTCCAAGGCCCAGAATGTACAGCACAGGGCTTTGTGAATAGGCAGCCGCTAAGATTTCATCTTTGGAAAAGAACCCTGCAAAAGGCGGAATACCCGCAATAGCCAGGCACGCGATAAAGAAAGTAACATAAGTAATTTTCATTCTTTTGCCTAAGCCTCCCATCTTTGTGATATCTTGTTCGCCACTCATGGCGTGAATAACTGAACCTGCTGCGAGAAATAAAAGCGCTTTGAAGAATGCATGTGTCATCACGTGGAAAACGGACGCAGAAAATGCTCCAACTCCTAAACCTAAAAACATATAACCCAACTGGCTGACGGTGGAATAGGCCAACACCTTTTTAATATCGTTTTGCTTAAGAGCGATAATTGCAGCGAAGATGGCAGTTGCTAACCCTATGCCGGCCACCACAGCCATGGTAGTTGGGGCAAGTGCATATAAAATATTGCTTCTTGCAATCATATAAATTCCGGCGGTTACCATGGTAGCAGCGTGAATCAAAGCAGAAACAGGAGTTGGACCTGCCATAGCATCCGGCAGCCACGTATATAAAGGTATTTGTGCACTTTTGCCTATAGCCCCGACAAAGAATAACAGAGAAATCCCCACCAGTTCCGGGGAATTAATCGTGGACAAAGCGGAGATCAATCCGTTTTCAGGATTGTATAAATCGTGATAGGAAACTGTACCGAATATCGAAACAAGCCAAAAAATAGCCAGCAAAAATCCCATATCGCCAATGCGGTTCATTACAAATGCTTTTCGTCCCGCATCGTTGTTGGCATGGTCTTTAAACCAATATCCAATCAGTAGATAGGATGCCAGCGCTACCCCTTCCCAACCGATGTACATTATAACATAATTGCCGCCTAACACCAGGATAAGCATGGCAAACACAAATAAGTTAAGGAAAGAAAAATATCGTCCGAAGCCCGATTGGGTTTCATCTTTCATGTAGGAAATTGAATAAACATGAATTAAAAAACCAACGCCGGTAATGATTAGCAGGAAAATTGCGGTTAACTGGTCTACAGCAAATTCAAACGGAATGTTCAGTTTGGCTACATGGATAAAAGTAAAATAGGAAATATTTTTTGTAGTAAATCCTGCTGCAGATACTTCGGAAAAAACCCAAATGCTAAGGCAAAAGGAAATGAAAATTACAAGGCTGCCAATAAAACCTGTAACTGACTTAGGCAATAAATTTCTTCCAAAGCCGGTGATAAGGCATCCAAGAAGTGGAAGAAGAGGTACTAAATAAATAAGTTGAATTGCATCCATAAACCAACTGCACCAGCATTTAAAAATTAAAAATATTTTTTCGCTTCAGCTATCTGAAAACGAATTTTAGTTTTTTAATCTGTTTAAAAAATTAATATCAATAGACCGGGTATTTCTAAATAGCATAACAATTATAGCGAGGCCCACACTCACTTCCGCGGCGGCTAATATCATAATGAAGAATACAAAAATTTGCGCGCCGGTGGCCATACTGGCTCCAAACGCATTAGGAACAGCCATGTGCATTTTTGAAAATGCCACCAGTAAAAGATTTACTGAATTCAACATTAATTCTATGCACATGAAAACAATAATGGAATTTCGCCTGGTTAATGCACCAATAATACCGATGCAAAAAAGAATGAGCGATAAAAATATATACCATTTAATTTCCATAATTATAGTTTTACGTACAAACCAACACCCACGGTATTGCTGGACGGCCCAATTGAAAAAATATCTTTTATTTTTTTTACGGCAATACCGTTAAAAATATCTACTGCTTTATACGACGCACCCTTCGTCAAAAATTTGATTACCAGGCCTGTCCCAATCGCCGAAATTCCTGAATAAAGGGCGCCGTTATAATCATTTGATTTTACTGAATTGTCCACTTTTCTTACCAGGCTGTATATTGCTACCGCTCCGCCTGCATAAGCCGCCACTTTATAAATCGTGCGTCCCGTTTTAAAAGTTTTAAAGAGCCGATTCACCTCGGTATTTTGCTTTAATCCCAAAATCTCCTGCACTTTGGATATTTTTTCTATCGGCGTGTTACCAAGTGAAAATTTAGGAGCAAATCCTTTTTGAACGTGAACTATCTTTCCGATCAAATCTTTCAAATCAAGATTGTTGAGATCAATTTGCGCAAACGATTTTGAACTAAACAACAAAGCTGAAAACAGAAATAAAGCTATTCGCCCTGTCCTCATATATTCTTTTGTTTTACTGATTCTTTTTTACCAATTAATATAGCTCCGACCATTGCGCTCAAAAACAATACACTGCTTATTTCAAAAGGGATTACATAATCATTAAAAAGAGCTTTTCCCAGATTTTCAGTGAGCCCGATACCAGTGCCTTGCTTCATCACGATGGTAGCATTTTCAGAATGAGACAAGGCTGCTACCAACACAATCATCAGGGTAAGGCCTGAGATGATACCGGCCATTTTCATGTAGATATTTTTTACCGGCTCGGTTTCAGCATTGAGGTTAATCATCATTATCACAAAGAGAAACAATACCATGATGGCTCCGGCATACACTATAATATTTACAATCGCGAGAAATTGTGCATTCATCAAAACGTAATGCCCTGAAATCGCAAAGAAGACTACGATGAGCGACAAGACACTGTATATCGGATTTTTGCTCGCAACTACTCCGATAGCGCCGCTCAGAGCCAAAACTGTGAGGAACCAGAAGAGAATTTTTGTAATTTCCATTTATCAATTTTCTAGTTGCTTTTTCAACAAAAGCGACAATATTCAATTTATTTGGCCGGTTTCTATTTTATACCAACGACTGGAACAAAATAAAAAATTTCCTTTTTTGTGCGTTTACTGTTTTATTCTGAATGACTTGAGTTGATAAGTCAAATTTCTATTAATACCTGCTTTTATATTTACCGTTCGTTACCATGCCCCTGCGGATTATTAATCCTGCTTCCTCTCGCTTTGGCAAATCCCTCAGGATCTGTTTTAGGATCCGGTATTAATAAATCTTCTTTTCCATAAATAAAGCCTTTCCTGTTATAATTGGACGGTGCAAAAGTTTCAGTTAGGTACACCGCGTCTTTCGGACAAGCCTCCTCACACAATCCACAAAAAATGCATCTTAACATGTTGATTTCATATTTAGCTACATATTTTTCCTCGCGGTAAAGATGCTCTTCTCCCGGTTTTCTTTCAGCGCATTCCATCGTTATGGCTTCAGCCGGGCAAGCAAGGGCGCACAAGCCACACGCGGTACAATTTTCACGACCTTCTTCGTCCCTGTTTAAAATCTGCAATCCTCTGAAAACCGGACTGAATGGCCTTATTTCTTCAGGATAATTGATGGTAGCCTTCCTTTTAAAGAAATGCCTTAGTGTAATCATCAGGCCTTTAAAAACAGCCGGTAAATAAATGCGCTCCCACAGAGTCATCTTACGCCTGTCCACCGGTTTCAATCTGTTAGTTAGTGCTTCCATTTTTTTAATATTATAAAAATCACCACACGTGTTGCAAAAGTATCGCTAACTTTTAAAAATGCCAGTGATTTTGTTTCAATAAAATTAATGCGCCTGTTACCAGCATATTTAATAGCGATAAAGGCAACAATATTTTCCAGCCAAGATTCATCAATTGATCATACCTGAATCTTGGAACAGTCCATCTTACCCACATGAAAAAGAAAATAAACAATGATATTTTTATAAACAACACAATTCCCTGAATAATTGCCAGCCAATTGGTGCCAAGAGTTTGCAACAAATGGGCGTCGTTAAAAAAAGGAATATCATATCCTCCAAAATACAGCGTAGTCATTACTGCGCCACTCAGGAACATATTTACATATTCAGCAAATAAATAAAAGCCCAGCTTCATAGAGGAATATTCTGCGTGATATCCGCCCATTAACTCATTTTCAGCTTCGGGCAAATCAAAAGGCGTACGATTGGTTTCTGCAAATGCACAAATCAGAAAAATCAGGAAACCAAGGGGCTGCTTAAAAAAATTCCAGGTGCCATCTTTTTGTTGATGAACCATTTCACTAAGATTCAGTGTTCCGGTTAGTAATAATAAGGCTATCAGGGCGATCCCAAGAGCGAGTTCATAACTAATTATTTGTGAAGCCGCCCGCATAGCACCGAGTAGAGAAAACTTGTTATTACTCGCCCATCCGCCAATCATAATTCCATATACACCAAGACTCACTACACCAAAAATATATAGTATGCCTATATTGATATCTGCTATCTGAAGAGAAACATCTCTGCCCAGGACATGCATATAGTTTCCCCAGGGGATGACTGCGCTAACCATGATGGCAGTTAGCATGGCAAGAATAGGCCCAAGGATAAATAAGAATTTGGATGAAAAGTTGGGTACGATTTCTTCCTTAAAAAAAAGTTTCATCCCATCGGCCAATGGCTGCAATATGCCGAATGGGCCAGCCCTGTTAGGGCCTCTCCTATCCTGCATAAAAGCTGCTACTTTTCTTTCAGCGTAGGTAGAGTACATGGCAACGACCAGAGAAATGCTTACCACAATTACAATTAAAACAAGTTTCTCAATGAATAATGCCCAATCAATGCTGAGAAATATATGGTTATAATACATATTGCGAAACAGGTTTAATTATGGTTTTTTATGATCATTAATAGCTAATCTTTGAGCCGGAGCCTGTTCTATCTCATTTTCCACATCCCTTTCAACAAATGTGGTAGAGGTGGCCGGACCCGGCAAGAGGCTTAGTTTAATATCAGAAGGATTCACCTGGCTGATGTTCTTAATATCCATTAATAACATAGGGCTTCTTCCAAAAAGTACTTTATTTAAAGGATCAGGCGGTACTTGTTTTTTAACGTAATGATTTGTCGATATAACAGAATGCCGCTTCACTTTGGTAGGGCCTTCAATTACCCAATCAGAAGTCTTTTTCTTTTCAAAACGGCAGGTGTTGCATATCCATCCCGGCTTGCCATCGTAGCGTTGCACTTCTCCCCAGGGATCCATCCGCGTAGTAACTTTAAAAACCTCTTCACCACGTCGCCAAAGCGTAACCTTTCCGCAACATTTGTCGCAATCCCGGTGCGCATCCATAGGTTTTAAAAACCATATCCTGTTTTTAAACCGTGCAGTACGGTCAGTAAGTGCCCCTACAGGGCAAACATCAATCACATTGCCACTGAAATCGTTAGTAATTGCTTTAGAAATATAGGTAGAGATTTCTGAAGAATCACCGCGCAATAAAATGCCATGACTTCTTGAGTCGGTAATTTGGTCAGCTACCATCAGGCAGCGATAGCATAACACACAGCGAGTCATGTGAAGCTGAATATATGGGCCAATATCTTCTCTTACAAAAGTTCTTCTCTTAAACTCATACCTGGTTCCAACAATTCCGTGATCGTAACTTAAGTCCTGCAAAGGACATTCTCCTGCCTGATCACATATTGGACAATCCAGCGGATGATTGATTAACAAATACTCTACAATGCCCTTTCTTGCATCCAGCGCTCTTTCGCTGGTCACATTTTTGACAATCATTCCATCCATCACCTCGGTTCTGCATGAGGCCACCAGCTTTGGCATTGGCCTTGGATCTTTGGTTGATCCCGCCGCCACTTCCACAAGGCAGGTACGACATTTACCCCCGCTACCCTCTAATGAACTGTAATAGCACATCGTCGGTGGTGCTACTGAAGGCCCGATTTTACGCGCAGCATTTAGAATCGTGGTTCCCTTAGGAACTTCGATGGTGATACCATCTATCGTTATTTTAAACAATTCCGGTTTTTGTTCGTCAGCCATTTTTTAAATTTTAAAAAACAAATTTTGGCAGCATAAAACTCAATTTCAAAAATCACTTTAATTGCCAATTTGTGAGAAGTGTGATTTTTAAACAATCACCGTCTCACATTGAATTCTTCAACAGAGTTCTTCATACACCCTAATCTGCTTTTAATTAAGCCACTTATTTCGATTATGCCGTCACGCTGTTTTCCAACGGATCTGCATAATGTGCCAATCCATAATTTCTAACTAAACATTCTTCGGGATTTAAAATATGCCATTCAAACTCATCTCTGAAATGCCTGATAGAAGCTGCAACGGGCCATGCCGCAGCGTCTCCAAACGGGCAAATTGTATTCCCTTCGATTCTTCTTTGCACATCCCAAAGCAAATCTATATCCTTCATTTTTCCCCTGCCATGCTCTATATTATAAAAAATCTTTTCAAGCCATCCAGTTCCTTCTCTGCACGGCGAGCATTGTCCACAACTTTCATGATGGTAAAATCTGGATATGGTATAAGTATGTCGCACAATACATTGGTCTTCATCCAGCACAATGAATCCTCCGGATCCCATCGAGCTTCCTGTAATAAATCCACCATCTGCAAGGCTTTCATAATTCATTAGCCGCGGCTCGCCTTTGGCCGTCTTCAATAACAGGTTGGCCGGCAGAATAGGTACTGATGATCCTCCCGGTATGCACGCTTTCAATCTTTTGCCATTGGCAATGCCTCCGCAGTATTCATCACTGTAAATAAATTCTTCAACGGTGATGGTCATATCTATTTCATAAACACCTGGCTTGTTAATATTGCCACAAGCAGAAATCAATTTGGTTCCCGTAGATCTTCCTACGCCTATCTTTGAATAGGCTTCTCCGCCATCATTGATAATTGGCACCACGGCACAAATTGTTTCCACATTATTAACTACAGTGGGGCATCCCCATACGCCTTTAATTGCCGGAAATGGTGGTTTAATCCTGGGAAGCCCTCTTTTCCCTTCCAGGCTTTCCAAAAGAGCTGTTTCTTCTCCGCATATATAAGCTCCGGCGCCCCGGTACAGGTAGATGGTGCAATCAAAACCGCTTCCCAAAATATTCTTCCCTAAAAATCCGTTTTGTTTGGCTTCGTCAATCGCTTGCTGTAAGATATCAGCCACCCAATCATATTCGCCCCGGATGTATATGTAAGAAATGTTGCTTCCGAGTGCATAAGAAGAAACAATCATTCCCTCGATTAGCAAATGTGGAATATATTCCATCAGAAAGCGATCCTTGAAAGTGCCTGGTTCACTTTCATCTGCATTGCAAACAAGATACCGTGGAACGCCTTCGGGCTTCGCCAGAAAACTCCACTTTAATCCTGTCGGGAATCCTGCTCCTCCCCTTCCGCGCAGGCCACTTTTTTTGACTTCCTCCACAATATCGCCTGTTTGCATTTTTAATGCTTTTTCCACACTCTGGTAACCTCCTTCACGGCGATATACGTCAAACCCTTTTATACCCGGAATATCAATTTTATCTAATAATAATTTTTTCATACAAAAATTATTTCCTGTTAATTATTTCTTTCACTGTTTTTTCTACATTCCTCAACTATCTGGTCAATTCTTTCAGGAGTCAGGTGTTCCTTATAATATTTTCCCATCTGCATCATAGGCGCATAACCGCAAGCGCCAAGGCATTCCACAGTTTTTAGGGTAAACATGCCGTCTTTCGTGGTTTCGCCTACTCCGATGTCAAGCTTCTTTTTTATATAATCAATTATCTGATCGCTTCCGCGAAGCATGCACGGCCCTGTTTGGCACACTTCAAAAGTATATTTGCCCACAGGTGTAAGATTAAACATGGTATAAAACGACGCAACTTCATATACCTCGATGGGCTGAAGATTCAGCAGCGATGCCACATAATCCATCGTGTTTACATCAAGCCATCCATATTCTTCCTGTGCCATGTGCAAAACTTCAATAAGAGCACTTTTATGTTTTCCCTCAGGGTAATGGCTTTTTAGCTCATTTACCTTATCTAATTTTTCCTGTGAAAATTGTACGCTCATTTACTTTACTTATTTCTTTTGTTAAGCATTTCAATACACCAATCTTTTGTTACTCATTAATACTTGCTCCTGATAACTTATAACTCATCACTTATTTCTCATGCATCCAACTCTCCTGCAATCAAATTCAAACTACTCATAGTTATTATTGCATCGCTTAATAACTGTCCTTTGGTCAATTCAGAATAAGCCTGGTAATAAATAAAACAAGGCCTTCTGAAATGAAGCCGGTAAGGAGATCTGCCCCCATCCGTGATTAAATAAAACCCTAATTCACCATTGGCGGCTTCAATGGATGAATACACTTCAGCTACGGGTATTTTAGTTTCGCCCATTATTATTTTAAAATGATAAATGAGCGCCTCCATTTTAGAATATACATCTTTTTTATCGGGCAAATAATATTCGGGTACGTCAGCGTGAAAAACTTCCGCCTCGGCCCCTTTGAATTCCTGCACTTTTCGATAGGCTTGTTTAATGATTTCCAGGCTTTGCCACATTTCCTGGTCGCGCACCAGAAATCTGTCGTAACAATCACCTGTAGAACCCACAGGAATAGTAAAATCAAAATCCTGGTAGCTGCTGTAAGGCGTATGAATTCTTACATCATAATCCACTCCGGCTGCCCGAAGATTGGGGCCGGTGAAACCATAATTCAAGGCCCTTTCTGCCGAAATAGGCCCTACGCCTTTTGTACGATCAATAAAAATGCGATTGCGAATAAAGAGGTCATTAAATTCTTTTAATACCACCGGCCATTCTTTTATAAACTTTTCCAGTTTCTCAAAGGCCTGAGGTGTGAAATTTCTTTCAAAACCGCCGATTCGGCCCATATTGGTGGTAAGCCGTGAGCCACAGATTTCTTCATAGATTTCATAAATGAGTTCGCGGTATTGCATCACATATAGAAATCCCGAAAAAGCGCCTGAGTCTACACCTACTATCGAATTACAAATCAGGTGATCAGAAATCCGTGATAACTCCATGATGATTATTCGCAAATAATCAACACGCTTAGGGGTTTTAATTCCCAATAATTTTTCGCAGGCAATATGCCAGCCGGTATTGTTAAGCGGCGCAGAACAATAATTCAGCCTGTCAGTAAGCGTAGTGATCTGGTAAGGTGTTCTAAACTCTGCAATTTTTTCAAAAGCGCGGTGGATGTAGCCGACGGTTTGTTCGGCACTTACCACCGTTTCACCATCTAATTCTATTACATTTTGAAATACGCCATGCGTTGCAGGGTGCGTTGGCCCCAGGTTTATAGTAGTCGTTTGTTTTTCAACATTCCCTTCCGGCAAGGTAACGTGTTCATTCATGATTTTAATTCTTTTATCTACTCATTAATATAGCACATTCCATCCCTTTTCTCAACTTCCTTTTTTTCTTCACGTCGGTAATGCTTTCGCCAAGAGCTATTGCTACCACACCGCAAGCGGCGCCAATAAAAAAATCTCTAAAAACCTGACGACGCAAAAAGCAAAAAGATAAAAACAGCAGCGTTAAGGATAATTTGCCCGTATTTAATATGAAAGAATACATTTTTTTAAATTGACCTATGTTATTTCAAAGACTTGCGAATTACCTGTTTCAATTATTCGATTGTCCTGACGTTTAACCAAAATGAAAATCTTCACTATTTGTTTGTTTGCTGGCAGTAACAACCACTGCCCTATCAAACAAACGCCGGCGTAACTCCTTCCCTGCCGAACATTTGATTGTCTTTATCTGTTCTTTTCTGATCTTCCAGCGGATATTCCTTTCTAAGCGGAAAATATTCCATCTCTTCAATGTTCAAAATTCTTTTCAGGTTGGGATGCCCGACAAAATTCACCCCGAAAAAATCATAAGTTTCCCTCTCCATCCAATTGGCAGCCGAATACAAGGCTGTAGCACTGAAAACATCCGGTTTGGCAATGGGCGTAAAGATTTTGTAACGAAGCCTGACATTTTCTTTCAGATTGTGTAAATGATATACTACCGCTAATTCTTTACCGAGATTATCCGGATAGTGAACCGCACACAAATCGGTCAGGAAACGGAATTGCAAGGTATCATCATCATATAAAAATTGCAGCACTTTAAGATTAAGATTTTTATCTGAAGTAAAGGAAAGCATTCCGTAAGGCTCTTCCCAAGAGGTTAATTCTTCACCGAATTTCTCAATTAATTTTTTCCTGACTATCTCGTTCGTTAAAGCCATAACTGCATTTTGTATGTTTTATAAAAAAGAATTTACATTCCAATTTATTGAATTCCGTATGTTTCCATCAGTTCTTTATATTTATCCGAGTGCCTTCTTCTTAAATCTTCGTGCCCTACAAGTTCCTGAACACGTAAAATTCCGTCGATTACAGCCTCCGGACGGGGAGGGCAACCGGGCACATATACATCCACCGGGATAACCTGGTCGATGCCCTGCAGCACAGAATAGGTGTCAAATATCCCCCCGCTGCTGGCGCACGCGCCCATGGCTAACACCCAGCGCGGTTCTGCCATTTGCAGATAAACCTGCTTAACGACGGGTGCCATTTTTTTTGCAATGGTGCCTATCACCATTAAAAGGTCGCACTGGCGTGGAGTAAAGCTCACCCTTTCAGAACCAAACCTGGCCAGATCATAATGAGACGCCATAAGTGCCATAAATTCAATACCGCAACAACTGGTGGCGAATGGCAATGGCCAAATGGAATTTTTTCTTGCTAAACCAACAATATCACTGAGCCTGGATGAAAAATAACCCTGTCCTTCATATCCTTCCGGAGAAGAAACAATCGAAATCGGTTTTTCCAGGGGCTTGTTGGTAATGTTATATTGAACAGGACGTGCCATGATTTCTTTAATTAGCCAATTAGTCAATTAGCTAATTTGCTAATTAACTAACTTCATTGAATAATATTTTTTACAGATTCTTCTATTTCAAATTTTCAATTAGGTCTCATCTTCCCAGTTTAATCCCCCTTTCTTAATTATATAGAAATATCCGGTAAGAAAAAAACCAATAAACATACAAATTGCCCCAAAACCTCTCCAGCCTAATTCTCTAAAATTCACAGCATAAGGATAAAAGAAAATTACTTCTACGTCAAACAAAACAAACAATATGGCTACCAGAAAATATTTAACTGCAATTGGCTTTCTTGCATTCCCTTTTATTTCAATCCCGCCTTCAAAGTTGATAAGTTTATCCGAAGTTTTTCTCTTAGGTCCTAATACGCTGGTGCCATAAATCATCAGCGATAAAAGGCCCAAA
>JBQCHB010000207.1:0-14931 GCA_051955075.1 Flavisolibacter sp. | reverse complement strand
TCTTTGGCAATTTCATCAATGCCCATGCCTTCAATGCGGGATGTGGCGCCGGCGAAATATTGATCTACTACATTTTTATTGATGCCAATGATTTCAAAAATTTGTGCGCCCTGGTATGATTGCAAAGTGGAGATTCCCATTTTAGAAAACACTTTTAACAATCCTTCGTTAACTGCCTTAATGTAATTTTTAGTGAGTTGTTTTTTGTCAAGTTCAGTAAGCAGCTTATTGCTTTCTTTCAGATCATTAATTGTAGAAAGTGCCAAATATGGATTGATAGCAGTGGCTCCAAATCCAATCAGGCAGGCGTAATGATGCACTTCCCACACGTCGCCGGCTTCTATTACCAAACCCACCTGTCCGCGAAGCCCTTTGCGGATAAGATGATGGTGTACTGCGGCTGTAGCTAATAAAGAAGGAATCGGTGCATGTTCTGAATCTATGGCACGATCTGATAAGATCAATACTTCAAAACCATCTTCCACTGCATCCACAGCATAACGGCACAGACGGTCTAGTCCTTTTTTTAATGATGCCGGTTTGCCATCGGCCCTGAAATAAGACTGTAAAGTTTTTGCCTGGAAAATACCGGTGTCAATGCTCCTGATCTTTTCTAATTCGTGATTGTTTAATACAGGATGCTTCAGTGCAACACTGTGGCAAGACAAGGGATCTTCGTTTAATAAGTTTCCATTGTTGCCCACGAAAGTTGATAAAGACATCACCATTCTTTCGCGAATGGGATCAATGGGCGGATTGGTTACCTGCGCAAATAATTGTTTGAAATAACTGCTTAGGTGTTGCGGCTGATCGCTTAATATAGCAAGAGGAATATCAGAGCCCATAGAACCAATTGGTTCCTTGCCTTCCAGGGCCATTGGCGCCAGAAGCGTATCTAGATCTTCTGTTGAGTAACCAAAGACTTTTTGATATTTAAAAACCTGCTCGTGATGCAAGTCGGTAAACTGCACACGGGGCTCAGGCAATTCTTCCAGGCGGATCTTGTATTTGTTCAGCCAATCAGCATAAGGTTTTTGTGAGCAGATGGTTTGTTTTAATTCTTCATCGCTGATAATTCTGCCCTGCTCCAGATCTACCACAAACATTTTTCCCGGCTGTAGCCGGCCCTTTTCTTTTATAATAGATGGATCAACAGGCAGAGCGCCGGTTTCCGAAGCCATGATCACACGATCATCGCTAGTAACGCAATAGCGGGAAGGACGCAAGCCATTTCTATCCAGCGTGGCACCAATAATCTTTCCATTGGTAAAAGATATAGAGGCCGGACCATCCCATGGCTCCATAAATGAGGCATGGAATTCATAGAAGGACTTTTTTACGGGGTCCATCAGATCATTATCGTCCCATGCTTCAGGAATGAGCATCATCATTACGTGGGGCAAAGAACGGCCGCACAGTGTGAGCAATTCTATCATATTATCCAGACAGGCCGAATCGGATTGCCCTTCAGTAATAATAGGCAATAGCATGTCCATCTCCTCTTTGGTAAAATACGGGGAGGTGAAATTTCTTTCACTTGTCTTTAACCAGTTTAAATTTCCCTGTAGCGTATTGATCTCACCGTTATGCGCAATAAAACGAAAAGGCTGCGCCAGCTTCCATGATGGAAATGTATTAGTAGCAAAGCGGGAGTGTACCAGCCCAAAAGCAGAAACCACTCTTTTGTTTCTCAGATCGGGAAAATATTCACGAACCTGCCCACTGGTGAGTTGTCCTTTATATACAATGGTTTTGTAAGAAAGAGAAGCAACATAAAATCCAACTGCATCTTTCTTTACTGTATTATTAATAGTATGCGAAGCGTAATTGCGGAGTAAAAATAATTTGCGTTCAAAATCTTCGGGGTCGGTAATATGGTCGGGACAGGCAATGATCACATGCTCCATTTCAGGTTCTACGGACAGGGCCGTAAAACCAATCGTGTCAGGGTCAACCGGAACTTTCCGGTAGGCCAGCACTTCAAGTCCTAATTTATCTGCACAACGGTTAAAGATGTCGCGACACTCTTCCTTCAGCCTGATTTCTTTTGGGAAAAACAAAACACCAATGCCGTATTTGCCAAAAGAAGGAAGATGTATGCCCAACTTACTGCATTCATCAAAGAAAAATTCGTGGGGAACCTGGATCATGATGCCAGCACCATCACCCGTATTATTCTCGCAGCCGCAAGCGCCACGATGTTCCATATTTTCTAAAATGGTCAATGCATCGGAAATAATTTGATGAGATTTATTGCTTTTAATATTGGCTACGAAACCAATGCCACACGAATCGTGTTCGAAAGAAGGAGAGTAGAGACCAGTGTTGCTTGCCATATTTAATTGATTGCTTTGAGGCTATTACCTTATTAATATATTGTAGCAAGCAAACCTCTGATTATTAGCAAGCGAACTTCACGAATATACAAAATGGAGGTTTAAAAAAAATATCGTACGATAAAAAAATGTTCTCCGCAAATCCATGCTGGATCTTCGCTTGCACAACCTAAAGACGGGGTTGGTGTGCAGTAAACATTGAATTTATACAAATTATTAAAATAAATATGTTAAAAACATATACAATCATATATGATTTAGTCAAATGATTGTATTTAAAAAATGATTTAAAAATTATAATTTGTTGATTTTAATTCTGTTTTTGAAACTAATTACTAACATTATTAAAAATAAAATTTGATATTTCTACCGCCTTGCTTAATTTTAGTTTTCGATTCCAGAGGAATAACTAAGCTCCAAAAAAATACAATAACAAAAAATAAAACCGGAACCCCTTAAAGAAAATGTAAGAGAAAGTACTTGGAAGGTCGAAAAAATCGGAAGGAATAAAAATAACAAAGGTATTGCTTGCAACTATTAAGCTTCTGGAACAAGCTTAGGCAGGCAATACCTTCTTTTTTAACTTAAATACCAACACAATGTTACGAAAATTTACACTGTCTGCCATTGTCATGTCTGCTTGTAACGGGGCCTTTTCTCAAGACTCTACACAAACATCAGCACTAACCATTTCCGGTTCAGGCGATGTCTATTACAAATACGATTTCGGCAAATCGAAAGTCAACGATCACACGTCGTTTACAAATTCGCACAACAGTTTTGAATTGGGTGTGGCTAGTGTAAAGCTGGATTATAAAACAGCCAAAGTTGAAATGGTAGCCGATCTTGGATTAGGAAAAAGGGCGCAGGATTTTTCTTACAACGATGATGATATTTTACAAGGAGTAAAGCAATTGTATATCAGTTATTCACCTAATAACTGGCTAAAGTTGACAGGCGGAAGTTGGGCTACGCATGTAGGTTACGAATTGGTAGATGCGTATGCCAACCGCAATTACAGCATGAGCTACATGTTTACCAACGGTCCATTTTTTCATACAGGAATAAAAGCGGAAGCAGCGTATAAATCAAATGGATTGATGATTGGCATTGCCAATCCAACCGATTTTAAATACGTGCCGGAAGGATTCATTAATAAAAAGTTTTTGATTGCCCAATACAGTTATACTCCCGGAGATTATTTTAAGGCCTATTTTAATTATGTAGCCGGACAAAATGTTGACACTACCAAATCGAAGCAATACGATGTAGTTGTCACCAGTAAAATAAGTACCAAGCTGGGTCTGGCTTATAACGGCACCTACAACCGGACAAAAGCTTATTTAGGCAATAAAATTTATGATAGGGATAAAAGCTGGTGGGGATCTGCGTTGTATATAAACTTCGATGCCTCCGATCGTTTTGGCCTGACACTTAGAGAAGAGTATTTCAGTGATAAGGACGGATTGAAAATGTACAGTACACAACCTGTCGGCGGCAATGTGTTCGCTTCTACTTTGTCGGTTAATTTAAAAGTGGATAATCTGGTTTTCATTCCCGAGTTCCGTCTTGACAAAGCCAGCCAGCCTATCTTTTTAAACAAGGACAATAGCGCAACAAAAACAGCTGCTAATATTTTATTCGCAGCTGTTTATCAATTCTAAGTTTTTCACCAATAAATTTTAATTCAATGAATAAGCTCAAACTCAAATCATCTGCACCATTTTTGATTCTTGCTGCCATTGCCATTGGTTCTTTGTTCACCCCGTCTTTACCCAATTTTGATAATGGGAAATATAATTCAGCTGATATTGCATGGATCATTGTAGCCACTGCTTTGGTTTTTTTAATGACACCGGGGCTGGCTTTTTTTTATGGTGGAATGGTAAATCGAAAAAATGTTCTTTCTACTATGATGAAGAGTATCGTGGCCGCCGGAGTCGTAGGTGTTTTATGGATCGTAGTTGGCTATAGTTTATGTTTTGGTGATGATATAGGAGGATTTATTGGTAATCCGCTAACACATCTTTTTTATAAAGGTGTTACTTCCGGTGAACCATGGAGTTTGGCGCCAACAATTCCTAAATCATTGTTCTCTATGTTCCAGTTGATGTTTGCTATCATCACACCAGGACTAGTGGTGGGTGCTATTGCTGAACGCATGCGGTTTACAGCTTATGTTCTTTTTACAGTATTATTTAGTTTGTTGGTGTATGCGCCATTGGCGCATTGGAGCTGGCACCCTGACGGCTTTTTATTTAAGATGGGTGCATTGGATTTTGCCGGTGGTACAGTTGTACATATTTCTGCTGGTTGCGCTGCTTTGGCTGGGGCATTGGTTTTAAAACGCAGAAAGGTACATATTGAAAAAAGAGAGAACACACCTGCTAATATTCCTTATGTTTTAATTGGAACCGGGTTGTTGTGGTTTGGCTGGTTCGGTTTCAATGCAGGATCGGCTTTGGGCGCCAACGCTCTTTCTGTATCTGCATTTTCCACAACCAATACAGCCGCTGCTGCTGCCGGTTTGTCTTGGATGTTTTTCGATGTAATGAGAGGAAAGAAACCTTCCGTGGTAGGTTTTTGCGTAGGTGCGGTAGTAGGTTTGGTAGCTATTACCCCTGCAGCCGGTTTTGTAGCAGTGCCGCAAAGTATTTTTATTGGTGCCCTTGCAGCTGTAATCTCCAATATAGCTGTGCACATCAAATCAAAATCGGCTTTGGACGATACGCTGGATGTATTTCCCTGTCATGGTTTAGGAGGTATGGTAGGCATGCTGATGACTGGTGTGTTTGCTACCGTGGCCGTAAATACGGCAGGCAATAATGGCTGGGCCAATGGCAATTTTAGTTTCTTCCTTATACAGTTAAAAGCCATGGTTTGTGTGGTATGTTATAGTTTTATTGTATCGTTCCTTATTTTTAAGTTGATCAATTTTATTGTGCCGTTGCGTGTTAGCGATAAGGAAGAAGAAGAAGGTCTGGATGCCAGCCAGCACAATGAAAAATACGTTCAGGGAACTTTATTGGTAGCAACCAAAGAAGGCTTAGTGGCAGAGGAGGTTGTTAACTAAGTTGAAGGTCATGTAATATGGTGTAAACAAAAAGCCGGGATCAGTCCTGGCTTTTTGTTTACAGTGCGACATTTGATTTTATGAATTCGACGAACAGTTTTTTGTCTTTGTGAATGGCGACAATTTTAGCGATGGTAAAAAATGTTTGATACCGTCACGAACCTAAAAATAAATTCTGATGGCCTTTAAGCACAACAAAAGCTTAGTAACAATTTTGTTCTGTATATAACCAGGTGAACTAAATCCTTGCAATTAACTGTCTTTCTTTAAAACTGATAAATATCCATTCACATAATTTTATGAAGGGCAGGCAGACAAATATTAGTAAATTCCTTGTGTGAAAAGATGTGTGTTTATAGTCCTTCTTTTTTTCTTTTGCATACTTACTGTGCAGGCACAAAATCTTAATGGCTTTTGGAAAGGCACACTAACAATGTCGGGAGGCTGTTTTCCTGTTAACAATATCGAACTGCAAATTCATGTAACAGACACGAGTGTAACAGGCGATTCTTATCACTACATGGATATTGACAACTATGTGAAGAAAAGATTCTCCGGCACCTATTTCCCTGCACAAAAAAAAATTGTACTACAGGAGCAGCAGGTTACCACTTTTAAAATAAGACCTGAGTGCAGGGTATGCATCAAAAAATATGAATTAAGTTATAGCAGGGAAGGGGAAATAGAGACATTATCAGGAGGATGGACAGGCGTTATTATGGGAACCAACATTAGTTGCGAAGCAGGCGATATTGTTCTGACACGCATTAAGGAATCGGCATTTAAAGAAGTGCCGGAAGTGGCAGTAGATACCGGAAAACTGCGCCTTGATTTTTATGATAATAATGAAATTGACGGAGACTCCATCACGGTAAAAGTAAATGGCAGGGTAATTCTGTCGCACCAAAAGCTTACAGCCAAACCCATTACAACTTATGTAATGATAGACCTGCAAAATACATTTCAGGAAGTAGAAATGATTGCAGAGAATGAAGGTTCTATTCCGCCCAACACAGCGCTGCTGATTGTTACAGCAGGTGAACACCGCTATCAATTATTTTTATCTTCCACTGAAACTAAAAGCGCTAAAGTGCGGTTTGTATATGATGCAGTGCGGCGTGGGAGGCTCAATGCGGAATTGTAAAAGATTATAGATGAAAGATGAAGATAATCCAGACTTGATCGTTCCTTCTGTAATTCATCTTCCAATGGCAAACTCGTAGTTCTACGAGTGTTTTTATCGTAACATTTCTAAATGAAATTACTTTTTTAAGTAAAAACCATAACCAAAAAATAGGGCATTAATGCAATTGTCTGGCATGTTATGTATGACTACTTTTGTGTCAGAAGTTGATTGATACAATATCAATCGTCCAATGTCCGAAAAACTAACTGATCCAATCCTAGCGAAAGACCAAAACCAAAAATCCAATATCAGTCAACTTCTTTCTTATCCTTGCAAAACCAATATCTAAATATCCATTGAAGTCCGTTTAAGTCCGATCCTAAGAAATTATCCAGTTCCTTTGAAAACTGCAGGCGTCCAATAATGATTAACCGACATTAAAAAGACCAAGACCGCCTGAAAATATTATCCTTCCTGTTCTGCAGGAAGGATTTTTTTTGCACTTGCTTTATCACCATTCAATATAAAATGAATTAAGCGGAGCGGTATGATTACATATTCATGCCTGTTATTTAATTCATAGTTAAGATCGTGCATGGCGCCTTCCAGCAAATAGGTTCGCAGCATTACATCAATATCTTGTTTTTCATGCGGAATAAACGAAGCTTGTTGCGCTTTTTCCAAATAAGCGTCTAAAAAGAAATTGCTCATGTAGTGAGCCCATAAGGCTGCAAAATGCAATAGACCATGCACTTCATTTTTCGGAACCTGGCCTGTTGTAAAAAATGCTTTGTGCGCCACGTAAAAAAAGGAACGGATCATAGACGCCACGTCACGCAAAGGCGAACGCTTCAATCTTCTTTCGCTATAGTTGCGGTAGGGATTGCCACCAAAATCATGAATGGCTACATCTTTTCCCGTTAATAATATTTGCTGAAGATGAAGATTGCCATGAATGCGGATTTTTTCTGCTTCTAATTTTTTGCTGTATATCTTTTTTAATTCGCTCAACACTTCTTCTTTACGGTTTCTTAATTCGACCAGTTCAGTTTTAATTTCATCCGGAAGTCTTGTTTTATTTCTGTCAATACTTTGGTAAGCTTCCCTCACCAATGATTGCATGGACGAATACAATGAACGCTGATAATGAAGCGAAAAATCTTCAGGCTCAAAATCGTCTTTGCCGGAAGCCAGGGCTGTGTGCAACATCGCGGTTCTTGTTCCTAACAATCGGCTTTCATCTGTTGCATGCGATCCTAAAAGGGTTTGCAAGTCTTGCGATAGCTGATCGTATGACAAGGGTTTGGTAAGCGGATGCAGTTGTTCATCAGGATCGTAGCCTGCGCCACCTCTTGCTAAAATTCTTTCAATATAATTGTTAAGGCGTTCCAGCATATAGCTCCAGCCATCTCCATGATTTTCTATCATTACCTGCATCATGCCCAATGTAATTGAATCTTTTTCCAGCATCCATTGAATGCTGCCCAAATAAGCAGGCGTGTAAGAAAAGGCTGCTTCTTCCGTTAGGTATTTTGATAGTTCCACATCCGGATTAATGTCACGATCTACCTTGCGGTACATTTTCAAAAAAAAACTGTTATCGTAAGTAATGGAGGTATTGTTCTGGCGGCCAAAATGTATGCGAGGTTTGATGCCGCCTTGTTGTAAATGTTTGTTCAGCGATTCGTTGGCTGTGAAATGGATTACTGATGTATCTGTTGTTACCACTGCATTCGATGCGAGATTGTAAAAAAGCCAATGCTGTAATTCGGGAGTGTAAAACGCATCGCAAAGCACACCGCTTTCATTTGCGATTTTGGCTGGCATTAGTACAGCCTGCGGACAAGTTTCCTCTATAGATTTTGCTAACGGCTCTTTTACAAAGGTTAAGGCCAGACTATAAGTTTCAGGCAATCCACTTTCATAAACCACTTCAATCAACAATAAATAGGCGTTGCTTATTTTCAACGGAATAGCTGTTTTTTCAATAATAGTAATGCTGCTGATGTTGCGTTTCTTTCCTACAAACCAATCTGTTTTTTGCAGGTATTGTGGCAGAATAGTTGTCTCTAATTCAAGCTTTGCAGAATTCTCAAATAGTTCCGAAAGGCTGTTCAACTCCAACGATGGAGCAGAAAACTCCTGGTTCTGTTTGTCATGCGCCGATTGCAATGCAAACCATTGAAAGGAGTGAGGCCCCAACGTAAAAAAATACGGGGCATCTTCTTTAATGGAAGGAAAATGATTTTTACTGAAAACTTCTATTGGCACATATCCTTTAAATTGCGGTAAGTGAATTTCTGCAGCCTGGGAATATTTAGATAAGTTGACAACAATTAAAAGCGTTTCGTCCTCGTAGGTTCTTGTAAAAGCCAGCACTTTTGGATTATCAACATTGATAAACTTCATATCGCCGCGGCCGAAAGCTTTGTGTTTTTTGCGCATGGTGATGATGCGTTTCATATACCAGAAAAGCGATGAAGTATTACGCCGCTGCAGCTCCACATTCACTGCTTCATAATTATATTCCGGATCCATAATAACAGGCAAATACAAACTGTGCGGATTGGCAGCAGAGAAACCGGCATTCCTGTCGGGCGACCATTGCATAGGTGTACGTACACCATTGCGGTCACCCAGGTAAAAGTTGTCACCCATGCCTATTTCATCGCCATAATAAATGACCGGCGTGCCCGGCATGGAAAAGAGCAATGAATTCATTAGTTCGATCTTTCTTCTATCATTATCCATCAACGGCGCCAGCCGGTGACGGATGCCCAAATTGATCCTCGCTTTTGGATCTTTTGCATATACTTTATACATGTAATCACGTTCTTCGTCGGTTACCATTTCCAATGTCAGTTCATCGTGATTGCGCAGGAACATAGCCCACTGGCAGGTTTCAGGTATTGGCGGCGTTTGATCAAAAATATCGGTGATGGGGTAGCGGTCTTCTCTTTGCAAAGCCATGAACATGCGGGGCATTACCGGAAAGTGATAGTTCATATGACATTCATCGCCATTGCCAAAATAGGAAGCAGAATCTTCGGGCCACATATTGGCCTCAGCAAGAAAGACGGTACCCGGAAATTTTTCATCAACATGTGTCCGCAGTTTTTTTAGAAACGCATGCGTTTCAGGCAAATTTTCACCGTTGGTTCCTTCCCGTTCAAACAGGTAGGGAACAGCGTCCAGCCTAAAACCATCAACGCCCATAGCACACCAGTAGTCCAGTATTTTAAAAATTTCTTCCTGGACCAAAGGATTGTCATAATTCAAATCGGGTTGATGATGAAAGAACCGGTGCCAGTAATATTGTTCGGCTACAGGATCCCACGTCCAATTGGAGGTTTCAAAATCCTGAAAAATGATGCGGACGTCTTTGTACTGCGTGGCATCATCGGTCCATACATAAAAAGCTCTTTCGGCGGAATCTTTAGGCGCCTTGCGTGCCCGTTGAAACCAGGGATGCTGATCGGAAGTGTGATTAATAACTAATTCGGTAATTACTTTTAAATTTCGCTTATGTGCTTCATCTAAAAATTGCTTGAATTGATCAATATTTCCGTAAGTGGAATTGATGCTATAATAATCGGCAATATCATAGCCGTCATCTTTTAGAGGCGAAGGATAAAATGGCAGTAGCCAAATGGCTGTAATGCCTAACTCCTGCAGGTAATCTAATTTAGTAAGCAAGCCCGAGAAATCGCCGATACCGTCGGCGTTGCTATCGCTGAAAGCCTTAATGTGCAGTTCGTAAATAATGGCGTCCTTGTACCAATGTAACTTGTCATTCAACAGGGTGCTTTTTTTATTCATAACTCCTTCCTTAAAGTTTTCTTTTTAAAATGCATAATTAATATGCCACAGTTCAGCAGCTACAAATCTGGTTTTATATTTATTCAGAAAAAAAATATTCAACAGGTGTGAAGAACTTCCATTGCTTTGTTGAAGCTCATTTTTTATCTTGTCGGCGGATGAAACTTACTGATTTTAATTTATTGGACGAAATCAAGCAGGCAGAAGTGCTGCTGAATTACGGTGTGCTTGTTGCCGAAAGAGTGTATAAAAGTTTTACGATCTTTCTTTACCAGGTCAACCAATGTTACGTAGAAGTTTATTACCACAATAGTTTTTGCATGATACAGGGTTTTAGAGGATTTGAAAGCAATAACAATTCTTTAGAACCATATCTTGAAGAGATCGACATTTCACCATTATACTACTGATGAGTCTGTTTACTTCAAAAACTTTTTAGAAAAAATACCTGTTTCAACGCCTTAAATGCCCTTTATAGCAATTATTTTTTAATAGTAGAACCATCCTTCTTTATATTTATCTTTTATATACTTAAGCATGAAGAAAAAAGACTTTATTTATTCCAACAGTTCCGAGCCGCATCGCATACGCACCAAGCAAATTTTAAAGCAGCATCCTGATGTTCGCAAACTGATAGGGAAAAATCCAACCACGTTTTTGTTTATTCTTCTGCTTGTGGGCTTGCAGGTAAGCGGTGCTTTTTTGTTAGCCGATAAACCCTGGTGGGCCATTTTTGTGGTTGCCTATTTTGTCGGTGCTTTTATAGATCATGCATTGTTTGTAATGATACATGAATGTGCACATCGTTTGATTTTTAAAAACCAGACGGCTAACAGACTGGCAGGCATTTTTGCCAATATTCCACAGGTATTTCCAAGTTCTGTTTCTTTCGAACGGTATCATATCAAGCACCATTCATTCCAAGGCGTTCACGAGCTGGATGCTGACCTGCCTAATCATTGGGAAGCCCGTTTGATCAATAATTATTTCATAGGAAAAGCCATTTGGTTTTTGTTGTATCCTTTTTTCCAGGCATTTCGTGTATCCAGGTTAAAAGAGATCAAACCTTTTGATGGCTGGATCGCTTTGAACTGGGCAGTGCAAATTTTATTTGTTGCCGCTATATGGTATTTTGTTGGCGTGAAAGCGGTTGTGTTTTTAACTGCCAGCTTTTTCTTTTCAGTCGGCTTGCATCCTTTGGGTGGCCGTTGGATACAGGAACATTATTTAACGCATGGCGAACAGGAAACCTATAGTTATTATGGCCCTTTGAACGCAGTGGCATTTAACGTAGGTTATCACAATGAGCATCATGACTTTCCTTCAGTACCATGGAATAAATTACCACAAATTAAAAACACAGCCCCGGTGTTTTACGATTCTCTTGCCTCTCATAAATCGTGGACCAAGCTTTGGCTGCGCTTTTTGTTCGACAGGGAAATCTCTCTTTACTCCCGCATTGTAAGAAAGAATAGGGGTAAAGTGGCTTTGGTCGATAATTCAACCCCCGATGTGGAGATGATAGCGGCAGAAAAACAAGTTGTCAGCGCTATTTAGGATTTTCTTACTCAGGATAAATTGCTATGGTAAGTTCCTGGTCGCTTGATCGGCTGGCCCTGTGCATTCTTTGTGTATTGAACGCTGTAACAATATTTCCCTGCTTATCTATTGCAATTAATCCCATGTCTGCTGTAACGTGTTTGCATTTTTCGTGAATTAAATAATGGCAGGCATCTTTAAGGCTCATGCCATTATATTCCATTAAGGCAGCAATGTGAAAAGCGGTCACATGCTGTATGTGAAACTCGCCTTCACCTGTGGTAGAAACAGCGCAGGTTTCATTATTAGCATAGGTGGCGATGCCTATCATGGCAGTGTCGGCTATTCTTCCTGGTTTGCAGAATTGAAGCCCACCTGTTGAAGTACCCGCTACCAGGTTTCCTTTACTGTCTAATGCCACTACGCCAACAGTTCCGTGCTGCTTATTCATTTGCTCTATTGCCAATTGCTGGCTATTATCATTTTCTTCCTGCCTTGCTTTTTCATACTCCCCGTACTGGTATTCTGTAATAAAATAGGATTCGGGCTCCATAGGCACATTAATGCTCTTAGCAAATTCCATGGCGCCCATGCCTCCTAAGAAAATATGTTTGGTACGCTCCATTACCGCTCTCGCCAGTGTAATAGGATTGCGTACGTTTCTTACATTGGCTACTGCACCGGAACTCAGGTCATAACCGCTCATGATAGACGCATCCATCTCCACTTCCGCTTTTTCATTGAGGGCAGAGCCTTTTCCTGCATTAAAAAGTGGATTGTCTTCGAGCAGCTTGATTGCTGTTTCTACTGCATCCAATGAAGCGCCTCCATTTTCAAGGATTTTATAACCGGCGTTTACAGCGGCTTCCAATCCTTTTTTATATTCTCTGAGATTTTTTTTTATAAAATCTGAATCCGGGCCTGCACCACCGTGTACGACAATCGCTATTTTTTTCATAAGTCTTATTAAGTAGGTTGTATTTATATTTTAGAATCGAATTGAATGATTTCATTGGTAAGAGAACTAAGTAATTCATCATAATTATCCATGTCGCTGATCCATATTTTCCCCTTTCGCCGGATAATAATTTTTTCAGGAATATATTCTTCATCCGTCGTATCACCTTTACTATTCAGGCGCAATTGATATACATTATTTTCCTGGATCGTTACATCATATATCAGTGAAGTGTTATGATGTTGTATGGTTATTTGGAATGCCATAGTGTTTTAATTTGTTTTAGCGTTGATGCGCCAGGAAATGAACAGCCTCAAATTCGCGGGTATCAATGTGATAAATGTCGGAGTTGGTCATAACACTTATTTGAAGATTAGCTACTGAAATGGGCATATCGTTTTTTATATCGGCAATATTGTTATGGCTAATGCTGCTGCCATCTACAATAATGACGCTGCTTGAGCCAATAGCTCTCAGGCGGTTTCCTTTCTCAATCACCACACCGGTATCTTCATCAAGGCCAATACCAATAGCGCCGGGTTGTGCTGCAATAGCTTGTACCAGTCTTCCAAATCTTCCCCGTGCATCAAAATGCGTATCAATAATTACTTCCTGCAAAAAGCCAAGGCCAATGCTCAGTTCCACCTTTCCTTTTAAGTAAGCTTTCGATTCATCGCCACCGGCGATCATGGTGTTCCCCATAGAGGCGGCACCTGCGCTGGTTCCTGCAATTACAAAATGTTCCTTGTAATACCTTTCTCTTACAAGATCTAAAAATTCAGTACCACCAATAACAGAGCATAAGCGTAATTGATCACCACCGGAGAAAAGCAGGCAATTGCATTTCTCCAATCGTTCGAGGTGCTTTTTATGATCTGCTTCTTCCCGGGATGTTATTTTTAAGTGGCCAATGTCAAGCCCCAATTTTTTAAATGCTTTTTTGTAAGCCTGGGCTACTTCATCGGGGATGGAAGATGCAGTGGTCACGACTTCTATTTTAGGGGTAGATTTTTTGCCTGCAAGGTCAACGATCTGTTGAAGGATGCCTTCTTTAAAAAAGTTTAAACTGTTCTGTCTTTCTTTTTCTTCTTCTGTGCCTTTGTCTTCTGCCCCGCCTATTGCTATTAAATAACCCTTCGGATTTTGCATGCTTCAATGGTTTAAAAAAGTATGCCATTTTACTTGCAATGCTCTGCCGTATTTACACATGTAGAAATTGGTACGAAGTTTTTTTATCACATTAATTCACCAACCAGATTTATATGAAAATTTTAAAGACCAATGTGCTGCGTGGACCAAACTTCTGGTCTGTTAAGCGAAGTAAATTGATCCAACTTACATTAGACTTGCAAGAATTAGAATATTGCCCAACAAACACTATTACAGGTTTTCCTGAGCGGCTTCAGCAATTGTTACCCTCGCTCTATGAACATCGCTGCAGCGAAGGAGTACCAGGAGGTTTTTTTACGAGAGTAAAATACGGAACATGGATGGGACATGTAATAGAACATATTGCCATAGAGCTGCAAAACCTTGCGGGCATTAGCGTGGGCTTTGGAAAAACAAGAGGTGCTGGTAAGGAAGGTGTTTATCATGTAGTATTTGAATATGGCGAAGAGGCCGAAGGTATCTATGCAGGACAGGCAGCTTTACGAATTGCTGAAGCTTTAATTAAAGGAGAAGAATACAAACTTGAAAAAGACATTGCAGAGATCAGGCGATTGTGGTTTGCTCAAAAGCCAGGTCCCAGTACCAACTCTTTAATTGAAGAGGCCAGGAAAAGAAACATACCTTATAAAGGCTCGATGACGAAGCCTTGGTACAATTAGGCTATGGCTGTAACCAAAGGCGTATTGAAGCTACCATTACAGATGCTACCAGCTCTATTGCAGTTGAGATTGCAGGTGATAAGGAAAGGACGAAAACAATATTAACAGCAGCAAATATTCCGGTGCCCGAAGGCAGCGTAGTTAATACTGTGGATAAGCTTAAAGAAATGCTTGAGGCTGTAAATTATCCTGTTGTGTTGAAACCCCTCAACAGTAATCATGGAAAAGGTACTACAATAGACATTCATAAC
>JBQCHB010000206.1:0-8746 GCA_051955075.1 Flavisolibacter sp. | reverse complement strand
AAGATATTTGAGCATCTGCTAAACCAGGATGAAAATTATGTTGGAAGCTATTATCACTTAGGTAAGTTATTAGAAAGGAATGGCGAAACAGCAGCAGCTGTTCGCTATTACGAAAAAGGAATGCTGAAGGCAAAGGAAGCCGGCGATAGCCATGCATATAGTGAGTTGAGAGGAGCGTATGAGGATTTGACTTATTAACTAGATTGAAAATGTACAGAGCAAAATACACAATCTTCCTTCAACTTATTTGGGGAGGGCTATTAGTTTCGTTAGGGCTTTTATTGGCCGTCAAGTATTTTAATTATGAATTTTCCAGTAAATGGGCAGGCTCATTAGCCCTTGTTTTTTTAGGTGCCATTATTGGGTGGGGAGGCTTATTGTTTTTTTTAAATTTTATCATAATAGGGTGTGGATTTCTTATTAAGACTGCTAAAAGAGAAAGATTTGCGCAAACGTATATAAGCACCAAGCGTTTTTGGTTTGATGCTTTCGATCTGGCTAAATTATATCACTACTTTTTGCCTAAAACAAGAACACAATTAGATTGTTTCTCAAGAAAAAAATTTTCATTTCTGGAAAAACTAGGGTTTGAGTACAAGCTTTTAAATCATATTAGCGCCACAGAAGTTCATTATTCCGTTCATTGCTATATTCATCCTAAGTTTAATAGGCAGGTTGTTATTGCAATTGATAATGACTGGAATGTATATGGATTTGTAATTAATAATGCTTGGGAAATAGAAAACGCTTTTAAAAGCCGAAAAGATTTCTTCTTCCTGCAAGAATTGGATGCTGTCAATTATAATACTTCCGAACATTTTGGGGAAATGAAGGCGCTGATATTAGAAGAGGAAGTTGTACAGCAAATCATGGCATATAAAAATGTACTAAATGAACATAAAGATTTCCTCTTAAGCACTTCATGGCATAATAATGTAGACCATTTTTATGTCATTGACCACTCGCTATTACCTATGTGGATAACGTCGTTCGATTTTTTAATTAAAGATTATAACCTTGAATTGGTATTTAATCCAACCATTGCATTGCCTTTCGAACCTGAATATTATGGGACACATTTATTGTATCAACAAAGATTGTATGGGCTTTTTATTTATATAAATGAACAAGAAGAATTTGAAGGAGAACGAAAGGTGACAAGCAGAATTTTAATTAGTCAAGGAGAAGATAAAAAGACTATTGCTTTAGAAGGCTCTGTTATCCTCAATGCTTCTATTCTTGTTGAAGAGTTAAAAACATATTTAAAAAACAAACTTTCATAGGGTGACGCTTTTTCAACGATTTACAGCTTCATTTCAAAATAATAATATACCAGTAGGTTTTTCTCATTTAATTGCCGTTAGCGGCGGCGTTGATTCTGTTGTGTTGTGCGAACTATGCCAACAGGCCGGATTAAATTTTACCATTGCCCATTGCAATTTTAATTTAAGAGGAGAGGAGAGTGAGCGGGATGAACGATTTGTAAAAAGCCTTGGTGAAAAATATAGTGTGGAAGTGTTGGCGCAGCAATTTGATACCAGCGCTTATGCAGACGCAAATGGCTTATCCATACAGGAAGCTGCACGAAAGCTCCGGTACGACTGGTTTGCCCAATTACAAAAAGAAAAAGGATTTGCTTACACTGTGCTGGCGCACCACGCCGATGATAATGTAGAAACCTTGCTGATGAATTTTTTCCGGGGTACGGGCTTGCAGGGATTGACAGCCATTCCTGAAGTGGATAAAAACAATCATTTGCTGCGTCCTTTGTTACAGGTTCGCCGTAAGGAGATCGATGCTTTTGCCAGGGAAAATCATTTACAATGGGTAGAAGATTCATCCAATACGTCTACTAAATACACCCGCAATTTCTTTCGCCACGAGTTGATACCGGCTATTAAAAAAGTATATCCGCAGGTAGAAGAAAATTTATTGAATAATATAGACCGGTTCAAAAAGGTCAATGTTCTTTACCAATCTTCCGTTGAACAACTGAAGCAGGAAGTTTGTGAACAACATGCCTATGAGTTGCGCATTCCAGTAAGAAAGTTGAAAAGGTATGAGTCCACATCGCTTCTTTACGAGATCATCAGGGATTATGGTTTTGGTGAAAAGCAGGTGGATGAAGTAAAAAAGCTAATGGAAGCCGGATCGGGCAGGTTTATTGAGAATCAGCAATACCAAATTATTAAACACAACAACTGGCTGATCATTGCGCCGAAAATTGCTGATGCCAAAACGATTGCTCTAGAAAAGAACAACGATCCTGTAAAATTCAATGGCAGTGAGCTGCAAATGCAATTTCTGCCTGTAGAAAAATTTAACCTTGACAAATCTCCTTCTGTCGCCCAGTTAGATGCCAACCATATTGAATTTCCTTTGCTGTTGCGCAAGTGGAAGCAGGGCGATTATTTTTATCCGCTGGGCATGCGCAAAAAGAAAAAGCTTTCCCGTTTTTTTATTGATCAAAAACTTTCTAAAAACCAAAAAGAAAATACATGGGTAATAGAAAGCAATAAAAAAATTATTTGGGTGGTGGGCCTGCGTATTGATGATCGTTTTAAAATTACATCATCAACAAAAGAAGTGTTGCAGCTAACTACATCCAACCCTTAGAACGCAGGTAATATTTTACGCCGTTCACGAATTCTTCAATTGCGTTAAAGCCGGCCAGTTTACCTACCACAATAATAAACACTACGCCATAAATAGCTCCCCAAATGTGTGCAGAGTGATTGATATTATCGCCGCCTCTTTTATCGAGCAATGCAGAAATTAATAAATACAGCGGGCCGAAAATGAATCCCGGAATGATAGGCGGAATAATAAAAAAGCCAACTTCCACGTAAGGGGCAATCATTAGTCCCGCAAAAACCACAGCGCTTACCGCACCGGAAGCGCCAAGGCTTCTGTACGCATAATCATTTTGGTGTTTGAAGTATGTAGGCAGAATAGAAACTAAAAGCGATGACACATACATGGCGAGGTAATACCACTTGCCGCTGTCGGCAAAAATTTCAATAAACTTATCTTCCACAAAGCGGCCGAATAAATACAGAGAAAGCATGTTGAAGATCAGGTGCCCAAAATCAGCATGGATCAATCCGCAGGTGAAAAAACGCCACCATTGTTTGCGATGCGTAACGGCAGGCGGATAAAAAATAAGATCGTCAATAATTTTTTGATTGCTGAACCCACCGATAGAGATAAGCGTGGTAACAATGATAATAATAACTGTTATAGAAAGCTCCATGTCAGACGAAGATGGTTGATGGACAAATATAGATGATAGTTAATTGTTGACAGATGACCGCAAGAAAAGATCAAAACTATCATCCGGCATCAACCATCAGTCATCTACTTATGGTGATACTTTTCGTTACGCAGGATGGTACAGGCTCTGTACACCTGTTCGGCTAATATCAATCGCACCAGTTGATGTGGAAACGTCAGTCCGGATAAAGACCATTTAAAATTGGCTCTTTTTAAAACACTATCATCCAAACCAAAAGCGCCGCCAATTAAAAACACTACATGCTTAGTGCTTTCCGTGGCTCTTTGCTGAATGAAATTTGCTAACCCTTCCGAGGTGAGCATTTTGCCATGTTCATCAAGTGCTATTAAATAATCATCAGTGCGCAGCCATTGCAAAATCATTTCGCCTTCTCTTTTTTTCAAATCCATTTCTGATAACATACCTGCATTCTTGGGTACAGGAAGCAGGTTCCATTCTACCGGAAAATATTTGGAGATGCGCTTGGTGAATTCGGCAATGCCTTCTTTTACATAAGGTTCATTGGCCTTTCCAATTGACCAGAGAGAAATTTTCATGTAACTGATTTGCACTGCAAATATAGAAGACGAAACACCGGCGTTGAACTGTAATTGGTATAGTAACGCTTAAGACATGCTATGTAAGCTCACATCTTCAATTACCTGGTCAATTAAATTCCTGTCTTCTGTGCCTTCTATGTGCCATTGCCCGTGGCTGTTTTTGGCAGTCAGCACAGGTGGTTGTATGTCTCTGTTTGGATTTTCTGCAGGGTTTAAAATAAGCCTGTTTTTTTCTTCATGCACTTTATAACCCACAGGGTTTCCATCCACAAAAAGAACCGTTGAAAATAACACCATCCTATTATTCGTTTAATGATTTCTATTTGCCAAAACAATACCAGTTATTCCTGTTTTAACTTCTTTTTATATCACTAGTTAAGAAAATAGGTAAAACCATTTAGCAGTTCATAAAATGATTGTGTAAAAGATAAAAAAAGCAGTTTCCCAATTATGCAATCGAAAAAAGAACTGTGATATTTGTTCTACAAATCCAACCTAAGAAAAGCTAAATGAAAAACATTTTCGATTTCTATCGAAGCGTAATCCTATCCTTTGTAAAGATCAACAGGCGTCCGTCCGAAAACGAAAAAAAGATAATTGTAACTTTTTATACGCCTGCCTAATCAAAATCCTCTCATTACTGAGAGGATTTTTGTTTCTCAATGAGTTTAAAATTGCTTACTTCAATAATCAATAAATTGCTTCCTCTATTTGTCTGCGTTTCCTTTCCGTTCTTTTGTTCTTATTGAGCAAACTGGCCACATGTTCTTCAAACAATTCATTAGGACTGTATTCTTTAAACTCGTTGTTTAATGCTTTTACATTTTTGGAGTACATCTTGTTACTGATCACTTCTTCCACCGCTGCTTTTAGTTGAGAAGGGGTTGGTTTTTCTGTTTTTAAATTAATGCCCAAACCAAAATAGCCTACTCTTGCATTAATCTCATTCTTGCCTTCATGCACACCAGCTACTATCATCGGCAATTCGTTCTGAATGGATAACAACACACCGCCATATCCACCATTGGTTACATACACATCGGCATAAGGCATCACATCGTCAAAGGGAATAAAATCTTCAATGATGATGTTTTGCTGCGGATATTTTGTTTTTAATTCCTGTGTTTTCGAGCCGCCCGTTGTAACAATAACCAGGCAATCAGTGTCCTTGAAAGCTTCCAATGTCGGTATCAATATTTTTTCTGTGTCTGTTTCCACGGTTCCCTGCGTTACCAGTATCACTTTATCGTACTGCAGCAATTTTTCGTTAAACCATTTTTTGTCGTCCTTTTTTTGACTGTATGGCAATAATGGTCCTATGAAATGAATGTGTTTGCTCATGTCGCTTCTTTTGTATTCAAAACCCGGGGTGCCACTTTGCACTACAAGCGTTGATTTTTTGATGAGAATATCAAAGATGTTTGATCCGCCTGCATCAATACCGTATTTCGCAAGCACCTGCGTCATCACTTTTGTAGGTTGTGCAAACAAAATTTTGTCAGCTATAAAACGCAAAATGTTTTGTTTGATTCTTCCTGCAAAACTGTAAGAAGGTGTGAGGCCCAAACCCGATGGTGGCAGATCTTTTGATGTTTCGGGAAGTGGAATAATGTCAACGCCGATAACCGGTATGTTCATTTTTTCTTTCACAAAAGCAATACCTCCGAAAGTGATATCGGCCACCATCAATTCAAACTCAAAGTCGTTATAAATGTCAAGGATGTCTTCATAATATTCAGGACTGCGAAGGATGAAAACATTGATCATATCGAACTTCAATTTCGCTACCTGGCTTTTATGATTTTTGCGTTCTGGAAATGCATTGTCTACGTCAGGATTGGATGCAAAATCCAATGCCTTTTGTAATCCGTAAAACGGAATGCCCAGCTTTGCTATTTTGACTTCATATTTTTTGGAAGTGTACCATCTTACATCGCAGCCAATATTTTTTAAGTGCATGGCCAATCCTGTTAAAGGATTAAAATGGCCGTCACCGGGGAAATTGGCAAATAAGATTTTAGTGCCTGGCTTTATTGATAAACTGTTCATGGTTTGTATGGTTAAGTGCAATGAATAATTTGATACGAAACTAAATTGCTCCTAAAGCCTTGTCAATGCAGGAATGCATGAATTGAAGATTTCAGTTAATGAAATGAAGAAGAGAAGGGATTACAATTCATACGGCGTTTTACACTGTTGAAGCAACTCAGTCTTGTGGTAGTTGTAAGCGGCGTTTAGCTTAGCGCAAAATTGAAAAGAATAAACTAAAACTTTTCAAACATGCACACTAAAATACTTATCGCTTCTTTCTTTTGCACAGCCTTACTGCTTTGCGGAATTCTATTACATGCCAATAACACCCACAAAGTTTTTTGTGAGAAAAATATTTACCAAATAGGGAACGATTTTGTGCAGGTAAAACCGGCAATTGAGCAAAGCCGGTTCATGCCTTCTTTAATTTTATTTTAAGCAGTAAACTGCAGCCATTTTATTTTAGCTTTTAGCTTTAAGGTTTCCAGGAGGTTTCTTTGTCAATAACGCTTCCATTTTCTCCAGTCATTCTACAGATAGAAATTTTAATAAATTACCATTGTTAGTTTCATATTTATTCAATTAATGCCAAAATAGCTGAATAAATCGTCAATCTTTAGTGAAAAGAAAACTTAGTTTGTTTTTTATTTTGTAGCGGCAGATCCCTTAAAAATTTTTCTTTCAGCTATATGAATAATAACAACCGCAACTACACGCTTCCAATTATTTTAGTGACCTCGCTGTTTTTTTTGTGGGGCCTTGCTTATGGGTTGCTTGATGTGTTGAACAAGCATTTCCAGGAAACGCTGAATATAACCAAGCAACGTTCCACGTTATTGCAGGCTGCTTATTTCGGTGCTTATTTTTTAATTGCTTTACCGGCAGGTTTATTCATGCAAAAAGTGGGATACCGCAAAGGAATTATCACCGGCCTACTTTTGTATGCAACAGGAGCCATTCTTTTTTATCCTGCTGCACAAAATGCCAGCTTCCCGTTTTTTTTGCTGGCCCTGTTTATTTTAGCCTGCGGACTTACATTTTTGGAAACCGCAGCCAATCCATACATCACTGTTCTGGGTAATCCAAAAACTTCCGAGTTTCGTCTTAATCTTTCGCAAAGCTTCAATGGTGTAGGATCGTTTGTCGGTCCTATTGTCGGCGGTAGTTTATTCTTTGGTGCGGCTTCGTCCGGCCAGGACCTTGGCTCCGTAAAATTGGTTTATATAGCTATCGCCGCATTGGTATTGCTGGTGGCATTTTTATTTGTTCGCACACCAATGCCGGAGGTGAAAGAAGAAGAATTGGTTGTTGATGAAAGCAAACACAGTGGCAAAACTTTATTTCAGCATGGTCATTTTGTTTGGGCTGTGGCAGCGCAATTTTTTTATGTGGCAGCACAGGTAGGCATTGCAGCTTTATTTATTAATTATTGCACCGAAAAGAATCTGGGCATTACCAATAAAGGAGCTTCCTACTTTCTTTCAGCCGGTATGTTATTATTTACCATCGGCCGCTTTGCCGGTACGGCCATTATGAAATTTGTGGCGCCGAACAAATTGCTGGCAGTTTATGCGCTGATCAATATTTTGCTTTGTGCTGCTGTTATTTGGTTAAGCGGGATGATCTCTATCTATGCACTGGTGGCTATTTTCTTCTTCGAGTCTATCATGTTCCCAACCATTTTTGCATTAGGTGTAAAAAATCTTGGTGCTTACACTAAGAGAGGTGCATCCTTTATCATTATGTCAATTGTAGGTGGTGCGTTGGTGCCTTACATTATGGGTTCACTGGCGCAGTCGCATTCCACTCCTTTTTCTTATATCGTTCCGCTGGTATGTTTTGTAATTGTGTTTCTTTTTGCCGTGCGTGGCTATAAAATAAAATCTAATCATGAAGAGGTATTGCCTGACATTAAACTTGAAGAACGAGCCGGCGTTAATCCGGCAATATGAAGCGTATCACAAAGCTGTGTGGCCGGAAATTATTGGATCAATAAAAGATGCAGGCATTGAGCAGATGGAAATATACCGTTTGGATACACGATTATTTATGATCATGGAAGTGAATGCTGATTTCAGTTTTGAAAAAAAGGCAGCTGCAGATAAAAACAACAGCAAAGTGCAGGAATGGGAAGAACTGATGTGGCGATACCAGAAGGCATTGCCAGGTGCAGCGGAAGGTGAGAAGTGGATGATGATGAATAAAATTTTTGATCTAAAAGAATTCTGACAGAATGGTGAAAGAAGATATACCGGCTTATTTAAAAATTCACCCTGACGATAATGTGTTGGTTGCGTTAAAAGATCTTGCTTCGGGAACAATTATTTCGCTGAATAACGAACCGTTGCAACTGCAACAGGATGTTGCTGCCAAACATAAATTCTTTATCCGCGATATGGAGGAAGGTGAAGAAGTAATTATGTACGGCACTTTGGTAGGTAAAGTGCAGACTGCTGTTTCCAGGGGCAGTTTAGTGACAACCGGTAACACAAAACACGCAGCGGGTAAATATGCGTACCGCGGATATGAATATCAATGGAAGGCTCCTGATGTTTCAAAATTCAAAGACAGCACTTTCAATGGATATCACCGCAGCGATGGCAGGGTAGGCACAGCTAATTATTGGTTATTCATACCAACTGTTTTTTGTGAGAACAGGAATTTGGATGTGATAAAAGAAGCGCTGCATAAAGAACTGGGCTATGCTGTTTCTGACAAATACAACCGTTTCACAAAGCAATTATTGAATGCTTACAAGGAGAATAGCGATATCAATAATATTGAGCTTAGTCCTTTATCAAATGATGCTGAACGCTTTTTCAAAAATGTTGATGGCATCAAGTTTTTAAATCACCAGGGTGGTTGTGGCGGTACAAGACAG
>JBQCHB010000205.1:0-3611 GCA_051955075.1 Flavisolibacter sp. | reverse complement strand
AAGCTGCTTTTGAAAGCTCCAACCAAAGAAAAGCGATTGCAATGGCTGTTTAAGGTTTCCGGTAACGTTTTCGGTAACGATTGCGTAAAAAAAGGTTTGCAATACTCTTGTCATACGTAAATATCTAAGTACAATTGTTGTTGCAAGTATAGTTTAAAACAGTCGTTATTTGGGCCATGCGGCTACGCTGCATGGCTTTTTTTAAAATTGAGAAGTGTGATGCATAAATTTTGTCTTTCGCTTTTTTTTACTGCCGCAACCATCGTTGCAATGGCGCAAGCCAAGAAACCCGTTGTGCAATCAACATCTTTTAAAAAAGACAGTTTCAATATCGTCAATTATGGAGCAAAAGGTGACGGCATTTTTTTGAATACACAAAGTATAATCAATGCTATTAATGCCTGTAGTAAAAATGGCGGCGGTGTGGTGGTAATACCTTCCGGTTTATGGCTTACAGGACCGCTTGTTTTAAAGAGCAACGTCAACCTTCATTTGCAGCGCAATGCTTTACTGCAGTTTACAAAAGATTTTGATCAATATCCGTTGGTAGAAGGTAGCTGGGAAGGCATCCCCCAAATGCGGAATCAGTCACCTCTCTCGGCCGCCAAGGCTACCAACATTGCCATTACCGGCTATGGCATTATTGATGGTGGCGGTGAAGCCTGGAGAATGGTAAAAAAAGATAAACTCACCGAAACACAGTGGAAAAAATTAGTGGCTTCCGGGGGCATTGTCAGTGAAGATAAAAAGACATGGTATCCTTCCGAAAAATCATTAAAAGGATCGAAGCTTAAAAATCCGGGAGCAATAACACCTGGAAAAATACCTGCTTTCTATGATAGCGTAAGAGATTTCCTGCGTCCTAATTTATTGGTGCTGGCGCAGTGCAATAAAATATTGCTGGAAGGCGTCACATTTCAAAACTCACCTGCGTGGTGCCTGCATCCTTTAATGAGCAGGAATATTACAGTTCGCAACATTAAAGTCAAAAATCCCTGGTTTGCACAAAACGGTGATGGTATTGACCTGGAGAGCTGTAAAAATGTTTTGATAGAGAACAGCACATTCGACGTGGGAGATGATGGTATTTGCATAAAATCAGGTCGCGATGCCGCAGGCAGAAAAAGAGCCATGCCCACGCAGGATGTAATCATTCGCAATTGCACTGTATATGCTGCGCATGGCGGCTTCGTTATTGGCAGTGAAATGAGCGGTGGCGCTAAAAATATTTGGGTTGATGATTGCACATTTATAGGACCGGATATTGGCCTTCGCTTTAAAACGACAAGAGGCCGGGGCGGCGTAGTGGAAAATATTTATGTAAACAAAATAGCGATGAAAGACATTATAGGCGAAGCCATTTTGTTTGACATGTATTATGCCGCACAAGACCCCGTACCGGTGGCTGGAGAAAAAAGAGAGCCACCTAAAGTAGAACTAATGCCGGTAACTGAAGAAACGCCACAATTCAAAAATATTTACATCAACAATGTAGTTGCAAACGGTGCAGAAAAAGCCATTTTCGTTCGCGGCCTGCCCGAAATGAATGTGAAAAATATTGTCCTGCAAAACCTGGTGCTGCAGGCAAAACAAGGTTTGGATATGACCGAAGGAACAAACATCATATTGAAAAATGTACAGTTACTTACTAAAGAAACAGATCCGGTTTTAAATATTCATAATAGTCAGAACATAGTGCTCGAAAATGTTACCTATAAAAAGAATGCGGAATTGTTATTGAATGTAAGTGGAGAAAAAACCAAGGGCATCATTTTAAATGAAACAGATGTTACCCAGGCAAAAAAAGGAATTGAGTTCACTTATGGAGCAACAGAGGCAGCAGTGAAAACAGAAAAATGATCTGTATGGTTCTTAAAATATTGTCAAGCTGTAAATAAAGAAGCTGAATAATATTTGGAAGCCGGCAGCCAGGTAAATAACAATAGATGATCAGGATTATAAATGCTAATTACATAAGCAAATGAAGAAATTGCTAACCCTGTTTTTTTTAATTACTGTATTGCAATTGCCTGCTCAAAAATGGTCGCAGCAGGTAGCAACTACAGCCATGCACCTGTGGAAAGATTCTTTCGCACTGCAAGGTGATAAAGTAGCTAAATGGCGATACGATCAGGGTGTGATATTAAAAGGAATTGAAGGCATTTGGAATGCTACCGGCGAAGGAAAATGGTTCGATTATATTCAGAAGAGCATGGATTTTTATGTGCAGAATGATGGCAGTATAAAAGGATACAAAGCATCAGATTATAATATTGATAATATCAACAATGGACGGATGCTGTTGCTGCTTTATCGTGTAACAGGAAAAGAAAAATATAGAAAAGCTGCTGCTTTTTTGCGTAGTCAACTAAACACTCAACCTCGTACATCTGAGGGCAGTTTTTGGCATAAAAAAGTTTATCCAAACCAGGTTTGGCTCGACGGTTTATATATGGGTCAGCCTTTCTATGCCGAGTACGCACAGTTGTTTCACGAAGACACTGTTTTCAACGACATTGCCCGGCAGTTTGTGTTAATAGAGCATCATGCAAGAGATGCAAAAACCGGTTTGTTGTATCATGGCTGGGACGAATCGAAAAACGAAAAGTGGGCTAATAAAAATTCAGGGCTTTCGGCCAACGTGTGGGGCAGGGCGTTAGGTTGGTATGGCATGGCCATAGTAGATGCGCTGGATTATTTTCCCGATCATCATCCCGGCAAAGATTCTGTTATAAAGATATTGTCTCGTTTTGCCAAAGCAGTTACGCAGGTGCAGGACGCTAAAACAGGCTTGTGGTACGACGTTCCGGATAAACCAAAAGAGCCGCGAAATTATTTCGAAGCTTCGGCGTCTTCGATGTTAGTATATACTTTGGCAAAAGCTGTGCGCAAAGGTTATCTGCCGGTTTCCTATTTAACCAATGCCAAAAAAGGATATAACGGTATTATCAAACAATTCATTAAAACTGAAAACGGGCAAGTAAACTTGTACGGTACAGTAAGTGTTTCGGGCCTGGGTGGAAATCCTTATCGTGATGGAAGCTTCGGGTATTATATGAGCGAGCCTGTCGTTGTAAATGACCCGAAAGGAATGGGTGCTTTCATTAATGCTGCGGTGGAAATGGAAATGTTACCAACGCTTTCTATTGGGAAGAATAAAACCGTTTTACTCGATAATTACGTTAATAACGAATGGAAAAAAGATGCCACTGGTGCAAGGGTACGCTATCACTATACATGGAGCGATAAAGCCAATAGCGGCTTTTCCATGCTTGGTAACATTTTCAACCGGTATGGTGTGCAAACAAAAAGTTTGGAGACTGCACCAACTGCACAAAATTTAAAAGATGCCAACATCTACATTATTGTTGATCCCGATACAGAGAAAGAAACAGAGAAACCAAATTATATGACCACGGCGGCTGCTCATACAATTGCTGGCTGGGTAAAAAATGGTGGCGTTTTGTTATTGATGGGAAATGATGCCGGCAATGCAGAACTGAAGAACTTCAATATACTTGCTTCGAAATTTGGCATTCGTTTCAATGAAGACAATTTTAATATGGTTGTGAACGATCAGTTCGGGCAAGGCACTGTAATGATCGAAAAAA
>JBQCHB010000204.1:0-4997 GCA_051955075.1 Flavisolibacter sp. | reverse complement strand
AAGCACATCATAACCCATTCCGTCACCTTTTTCTTTTGATACCCATTCAATTTTGTCTGCAAGAGCTTCCTTTCCATCCCTAATGAGACGATATTTTTCAAAGGCAATAACTAACTCTTCTCCTTGTTCACCCAAGTTTCTATTATCCTGTTCCTTTTTTAAATAATTAGTTTTTATTGGTCTGTAAGTTGGTTCGTGTTCTGAAACTTGTGAAGTTTCTGGCTCATCGCCAATTAAATCCTCAAAGTTCACTTTGACTTTGGTTAGGACAGGAACGGTTTCAGCAAATTGTTCGAAATTGTTTTCATAAAGGCTTCGATTGCTTTGAAGAAATATCGAAACCTCTTCTTCCAAAATTTGTTGATAATTAAACCTTGGTTTATAGCCTTTGATAAAAGGCAATCCCATATTTGCCAAAACAGCACTAATATTTTGATGCTTGAATTCTATAGAGCCTTCCGACCTGCCATCAAGCATTGGAAGTAATGCCTGACGAAAAGTTGTTTTGTTATATGCGTTTTGCCCTATTTCTAAAGCAAGCATGTTAAAATAGGCAGCAACAATCAATTCAACCTCTTTCTTTGACCAATTTTCATTCATGGTTTTTGTTATTGTTTAAAGATAAGGCATGAGATATTTTTGAACGTGACTTAAAAGCAAATATTAGTTCCTAGGATGGCCTTAAATTGCACAAAGCAATTAAATGTATAGACCAACAGCCAAAGGATATTTCTCGGGATGTGGTGGAATGGAGCTTGGGATGATGCAAGCTGGAGTAAATGTTATTCAATCCCTCGACTTAGACATCGAAGCTACTCAATGCATGGAAAGGAATAAGCATTACTTCTCCCATGCTGTTTTAAATATTGATATAAAAAACAAAACAGTTTTAGACCAACCGAAAACCGATATAATAATTGGAACTTATCCATGTACTAAGTATTCTCCAATAGCAGATATACATGGAACGAGAACAGGCGATGACCTATTTCTTCATTTCTTTCGCCATATCGCCATTGAAAAACCTGAAATGTATGTTGTTGAAAATGTACCCGGAATGAAAAAATTTAAAGTAGTAATGGAAGCAATGACCAAGCTGCCAGATTATTACGTAAATATTTTTTGTCCAGTCGATGCCGCTAACTGGTTACCACAAAGAAGAAAGAGACTCATTCTAATAGGCACACGAAAACAATTTTGGATTAATGCACCAACTCAAATAACTAATAGGCCGAGATTGAAAGATATTCTTGAAAAGGATCCAGAAGTTGAAATGCCAGAATATGTAGTCAAACGAATTAATGGTGGCTATCGCGATAAACCAATTATTGTTGATCCAGATATTCCAAATGCAATGGCGCCGACTTGTGTGGCACATTATTCAAAGGACTTGAGCACAAGATTGGTGAAGGACTCAAAAGCGAAATATGGTGTACGTCCATTTTCTGTTCGAGAATATGCAAGGCTTCAAGGGTTTCCAGAGGACTTTCATTTTGAAAACAAAAGAAGTTCATATAGGCTTATTGGCAATGCCGTTCCTGTTCATATGGGAAGGTGGGCCGGCGATGTTGCAATGAAATACTTTAATTAGCAATCTTTTGAATTTTAAATACATAAGCTATGAGCGACGACAAATTTTCACTTAACAAAAGGCTCTTGGTTTTAAGGAGGGATGGCGAAAACCTTCAACTACCCGCCACAAAATATTTAGCTGGAAAGGCTCCTAAGGATATTCCGCCGGGACAATACCTTGCTTTTCGGATAGACAGGTTTGAAAATGAAATCGGAGAGCTATGGTTGATATATGAAAGAGGGAACTATGATGCCAGAGCATTTGAAATCTCGACAGAAGTAAACTCCGAGGTTTTACTTGCTCATGATATAAAGAAAGTGTGCATTATTAATCAATACTCAAACACTTACGTTACGAGCAAAAGCTTTAATTCGGATATAAATCTTAACCAAAGGCTCAATGCCACTAAACCTTCATATCAAGAGCCTGATACGAAGAGAGCTGAAAAGACAACGATTGTCCGAGAAATTTCATTGTCAGTAAATGATTTTTGCTTTGAAGATAGAAGAGCAAGCTTTGAAATTTTTGTTGATCCTATTCTAAGAAAGAGGAAGTTTGAAATTGAAAATCATTTCCTCAAAAAAGAATACGATGCTATTAAAAATTATTTTGCTAAAGCTTTACGAACAAAAAAAGTTTCTTGTACAAATAAACGTCGAAAGCTTTGGCAATGAGATAACCCACCAATCCGCCACATGCACTCACATTTCCCAAATTGACGACAGCTTACTCCAACGCATAGAGGACTATATAGTGGAAGATGAATTTCTTTTGAATGATGATGAAATCATAATTCCTGAAGACAAGCTTGAAAGTGCAGCTAAAATGTTAGATAAAGAAGAAATTAGTGAGACAGACTGGTTATTGAATAAATTGATTACTCCTGAAAAAACAAAACACTATAATCATTTGCGTTTTTTATCCAATAAACACATATCTGAAAAGTGCCAGTTAAGATTAACGGGCAAACCACTTTCCTTTATTTTCTTACTTCAAAAAGAAAATAGTCACTTTCTTATTTGGGAAACCTATAAAACAGAGGAAGCGACATATGTGTGGAAACTAATTGTATCTGATGAAATACTATTTAACACAGAAGTTGAAAAGAGGATAGACAAAATAAAGTGGCTACGAAAATCAAACAAACTTTCTTACATCAATAGCAAACCACAATACTTCAAAAGAATTGAGCATGATTACGGAGGAGAAGATAACGGTTTTAAAAATTGGAGGCAACAATTGGAGGAATTTATGAGTTTTTAAAAAGAAGAAGAATGTTAATGTAGATATGTAGTCTTCCTTTCATCCCCTCGGCTCATGTGCGCACAAGCCGCTTTCATGGGCGCATAACAGCGTATAAAACAAAGCTACTTGAGAAAAATAGCTTGTGAGGACACAAGCTATGTCTGAGAATTTTTTATCTTTAAATTCCAAAAGCCGTTAAGGGCGCAAGGGGATGCTCAAACATCCGTCCTGCACCACCTTTAACGGCTTTCTTTCCTTTCCGCGTCTCACAGCATAGCTTTGTAATGTCCTCAACTTTTAAAAATTAGAAACGCTTAAAACCAAAACGAGATGATGACAAATGAAGAATTCGAAATTATAGAGAAGGCTCGTAAAATACTTGATAAATTGACGGATGACCAAACTATAAATTCAGTTGACAGTAGGTATTGGTCTCATTTAAACCAGGCTTACGACGGTATCGCAATGCTCGTTCATCATATTAACGATAACAAGGAGAAACTGGTAAAAGATTAAGTTCTACATCCTACTTCTTTATTTTCAAGTCCAAACGGCGGCTGGCCCCGCCGACCCCGTGATTCCATTAAAGAAAAATAGTGCAGACGATCACTTTCTAAATTTTTCAGGCACAGGCCCAATCGGCATATTGGCAGGTGGCGTTTTGGCACTCATAATAATAATATCTCTTACGCCCCGTCCACCATTTATTGCAGGGTTGGCCACGGTAAGCGGTGAACCGTAATGCCAAACCCTTTTATCGTTCCAGTAAATTATTTGCCCCGGTGGAATAACGGCATCGAAGATCAGGTCGTCTGTTTTTTTGCCGTTATCATCCATTACATATTGGCTCACACCCGAATCGGCGGTAATGTTGTTCCTGTTTACAATCAGCATGGCTACATGGCGGTTACCATCCTGGTGAAATCCTTCCACCGTAGGCTGGCCAACACGGTTGGCCAGGCAATCTACTCTTTGAAATTGTACCAGCACAATGGCATCGCTCCATCCAAAAAAACAAGCATAATGGATCAATAATTGATGAAAGCCGTCGCTGTTGATAATGGCCTCATCAATGCGTGGATATTCTCTTCGCATATCGCCATGAACAGGATTGTATTTGATGGACTGCTGCATGGCATATTGTGGCAAATTCCAAACACTGTAACCGGTTTCTTTGGAGTGCCATGTGGGTTGGCTGCTGCTTAGATATTTTTTGCTTTCGTTTTCATTCATGCCGCTTAGCTCGTTTACCGCTGCTATATGCTGGTCAATGCCTTCAATAGCAGCCGCTTTATCATGCTTCACCCTGAACCATGCAATGGCCTTAAATCGGTATCCTTCTTTTATGTAAGGATCAACCGGAACAAGATCAAAGAACTGCGACCAGCTTTTTACATCGGCAAACGGCGAAGCATCAACGGCTTCATACAAAAAATCGGAAAGATCTAATTCGACAGGTGCAGCGCCGGGTGTTACAATAGCATGGTGGGAGGCAGGGGAAACATTTGGGGTATTGAATGACATGGCCGGTGTGGTTTATGCGTGTGAATGATGCATAAAGGTATCAATTGTTTGCCTTTGATGCAGGGGCGCCAGGCTTTGACACACACATGGAAAGTAGTACATTTCGAACATGAAAATCTTATTGGCTATTGCCTGCTTCTTTGTAATGACCGCTGCCACGGCGCAAACGAATAACAACCCGCTCTGGAAAAAAATGATCAGGGAAAATGGCCGTAATGAAACCTGGAAGTATGCTATGGCCAACGTAAAAGAATTTGATCTGAAAAGAATGCGTGGGCTTTGCATGTATGTGGGCAGTAAGGAAAAGATTGAAGGGAGGGACGGAAGGTATGTGTGGGGCTACCAGCGGGAAATATTTAAAGCAGCAGGAGTAGATACGCTGAAAGATGATGAAGCAATGATTGCCAAAAAAGTAAGTACCATGTGGAACAACAATGATGAACTGTTTGCCTGTGCAAGCACACAGTTTGATGTGACCTACGGCTCCATTATCAAATATGCCATCAACATGAAGTTTGAAGAATTTTTGATCGACATGGTGCAATGGAAAGTGAATTTGAATAGGGTGGATGATGCAGACAACATGACCATCATGGATTACCTGCAGCTGCAGCTTGAAAGAGATAAGGGACTGCCCAGCGAGCCGTATTTAAAA
>JBQCHB010000203.1:0-10760 GCA_051955075.1 Flavisolibacter sp. | reverse complement strand
ATAAAAATTTAAAAGAGGGAACGTTTACTTATGATCTTTCCTATCGTCCGGCGCAGCGTTATTACTTAAAAGTTTTTATCAATGGTGAGTTGAAATTTAATAAACGTATAAGAGTGGTGGATGCGCCTGCGAGATAAAAAGTTGGGAAGGTCTGCATCCCACGATCTTTTAAAATTTGAAATTCTTAAATGAAAAGATATTTCTCCGTATTTATTTTTTTGGTTTTTGTTGCCGTCAATGCAGAAGCGCAAATTATAACATTGCCGCTAACTAAAGGATGGCATTTTTCCAAACAAAATGAAAATAAGTGGTATGCTGCGCAGGTGCCAGGCACTATTCATACAGATTTGTTATACAACAAACTCATTCCTGATCCTTATTATCGCGATAATGAAAAAAAACTGCAGTGGATTGATAAAGAGGACTGGAACTACAAAACAAATTTTACTGTAACGCCTTCTCTTCTTCGTAAAAAAAAGGTTGAACTGGTTTTTGATGGACTGGATACTTATGCTGATGTGTACCTCAATGGTCAATTAATTCTTTCGGCCGATAACATGTTTCGCCAGTGGCGCATTGATGTAAAAAAAATCCTGAGATCGAACAACCAATTGTTGATTCGTTTTTATTCAGCCAAAAACAAGGTTGATTCCATTGCTCAATCTAAGCTTCCATCTGTGCTGCCCGATAATCCAAGGGTGTATGTACGCAAGGCGCAATACCATTTCGGGTGGGACTGGGGACCAACCTTCGTTACCTGCGGTATTTGGAAAAATGTTTACCTCGAAGCTTTTGATGAAAAGCCGAAAGAAAAGCCTTTTGTTAATCCACGAAAAATAGAGCTGGTACAACAACCTGACAGCATTGGCAAAACCTTTTATTTTAAAATTGATGGCAAGCCTGTGTACATGAAAGGTGCTAACTACATTCCGTCTGAAATGTTTTTGCCAAAGCTAAGAAAAGCAGACTATCGTAAAATCATATTGGCTGCAAAGGAAGCCAATATGAATATGTTGCGGGTTTGGGGGGGCGGCATTTATGAAGCTGACGAATTTTATGATCTGTGCGATGAATATGGCATCAATGTGTGGCAGGATTTTATGTTTGCCGGCGGCATGGTGCCTGGCGATGAACATTTTTTTAATAACGTTCGTGAAGAAGTTAAATATCAAATTCAACGGTTGCGGCGCCATCCCTGCATTGTGGTATGGTGTGGCAATAACGAGGTAGATGAAGCCTGGAACAACTGGGGCTGGCAAAATCAGTTTAATATCCACGGTGCCGATTCGGTAAGGATGTGGAACGACTATAAGCGTTTATTCCGCGATAGTTTAGGTGCATGGGTAAATGAATTTGATGGTACAAGACCTTACACAAGCACATCGCCGTTAAATGGTTGGGGGAGGGAAAAAAGTTTTACCGAAGGCGATAGTCACTACTGGGGCGTTTGGTGGGGACTGCAGGATATTGAAGTGTTTGAAAACAAGACCGGACGTTTTGTAAGCGAGTACGGTATGCAGGCGATGCCTGACTACAGCACGATTGAAAAAGTCACAGTACCACAGGACCGCTATCTTTTTTCGGATGTGTTGAAAGCGCATCAGAAACATCCAACCGGTTACCAGAATATCCAGTCTTATTTACACCGGTATTTTTTAGATTCCAATAAAGTGAAAAAGCTTTCGTTGGTTGACTATACTTATCTCACGCAATGCCTGCAATATTATTGCCTGAAAAATATTATCGCCATACACCGCGGCAAATACCCGGTGAATATGGGCACCTTGCTTTGGCAGTTGAATGATTGCTGGCCTGTGTGCAGCTGGAGCATTACCGATTATAGCCGTCAGCCAAAAGCCGCCTGGTATGCAGTGAAGGAAGCATACAGGGATGATATATTGCCGCAAAGAGATAGTGTAAGACCTAAAGATTTGAAACTGCAAAAGCCGACATTTAGCATTAAGCATATTGGTGAGGGCAACTTCACTATTGAGTCTGATGTAGATGCGAAATACGTATATCTATTTAAAGAAGCCGGTGGCTTTGAAATCAACGACAATTATTTTGATTTAGAAGCCGGCAAGCCTAAAACTTTATCCTTAAAGAACAGGTATTTCTCTGCTAAAGAAATAAAGAACATAAAAATAAAATCTCTGTATAATGTACTTAGCCAAGAAAATTAAAATGAGCTTTCAAAATAATAGTACAATGAACCATCAACGGATGAATACTGATAACTGCTCAATGCTGAATGAAGAACAAAGCGTACAAGTCCCGATAGCTATTGGGAACGACGCAACGTTTTTTCATAGTAGCAATGCAGTTGGGAACAAAAAAATACAGCCAGCAGACATTAAAATACTAATTACATTTTTTGTCGTGTGTTCGTTGTTTATAAATGTCCGGGCACAAACCAATTATGCTTCGCTGGTGAATCCTTTCATTGGAACCGGCGGGCATGGACATACCTATCCCGGCGCCAGCACGCCTTTTGGAATGATGCAATTGAGTCCTGATACGAGATTGGAAGGTTGGGATGGCTGCGGCGGTTATCATTATTCCGATTCAATCGTCTATGGCTTTTCACACACCCATTTAAGCGGCACCGGCATTGCTGATTATTGCGACGTGTTGCTCATGCCTTTTACCGGTGATGTAAAATGGAAGAACAGCGAATATGCTTCTCCATTTTCGCATAAAAATGAAAAGGCGCATGCAGGTTATTATGAAGTGTTGTTGGATAAAAACAATATTCACGCAGCGCTAACGACTTCCACCCGTTCGGGTATGCATGAATACACCTTTGCTCCCAACGCAACGGAAGGAAAAATTTTGCTCGATCTGCAACATCGCGACCAGGTGCTGGAATCTTCTTTGGAAATTGTGAATGATCATGAAGTAAGGGGTATGCGCCGCAGCAGATCGTGGGCAACCAATCAAATGCTTTACTTCTATATCAAGTTCGACAAGCCTGTGAAAGAATATGGCATTGCTGTAAATGATGTATTGGAAAAAGGCATGAAAGCTGCCAGCGGAAAAAACCTCAAATCGTATTTTAGTTTTGATTTGCCGGCTGATAAAAAACTGCATGTGAAAGTGGGCATCTCCGGCGTGAGTATGGAAAATGCAAAACAGAACCTGGATACAGAAATTCCTGACTGGAATTTTGTGCAAGTAAAAGCCAACGCAGAAAATGCCTGGAACAAAGAATTAGGAAAAATAGAAGTGAGCGGCGGGACAAAAGATCAGCAAACAGTTTTCTACACCGCTTTATATCATGCCTGTCTAAATCCCAACACATACACTGACGTTAATGGAGAATTCAGAGGCACCGATTTGCAGGTGCATAAAGCTGATGGGTTTACCAACTACAGCGTTTTTTCACTATGGGACACACACCGGGCTTTGCATCCTTTAATGACCATCATCAATCGCAAACGCACCAACGATTGGATCAATACTTTTCTGGCTCAATACAAATATGGCGGCATGTTGCCAGTTTGGGAATTAAGCGGCAACGAAACTTTCTGCATGATCGGTTATCATTCTGTGCCGGTAATTGTAGACGCTTACCAAAAAGGTATTCGTGATTTTGATGCCCAATTGGCCCTGAAAGCCATGACAGATTATGCGGAGAGCAATCGCTTTGGCTTGAATGAATATCAAAAACTTGGTTTTGTAAGTAACGATGTAGATCATGAAAGCGCCTCCAAAACGGTGGAGTATGCGTATGATGATTGGTGTATTTCGCAATTGGCCAAATGGCTGGGCAATGATTCGGTGTATAAGAAATATGCATTGCGTTCGCAGAACTATAAAAACCTTTTCGACCCTTCTACCAAACATATTCGCGGTAAGGTGCAGGGCTTCTGGTTTTCGCCATTCAACGCAACGGAAGTCAATAATTTTTTCACCGAGGGCAATTCCTGGCATTATTCATTTACAGCACAACAGGATATTGATGGCCTGATTCAACTGCACGGCGGTCGCGAAAACTTTGCGAAGAAATTAGAGCAATTATTCACTACTACTGAATCGTTAAGTGGCCGCGACCAGGCCGATGTTACGGGTTTGATCGGCCAGTATGCACAAGGCAATGAGCCCAGTCACCACATGGCGTATTTGTTTAACTATGCGGGCAAACCCTGGCGTACGCAGGAATTGATCCATAAAATTTGTAATGAATTTTATACCGACAAACCCGATGGCTTAATTGGCAATGAAGACTGCGGACAGATGAGTGCCTGGTATGTATTAAGTGCTATGGGGATTTATGAAGTGACGCCCGGCAGCGGCATTTATGCTTTGGGGACACCGTTGTTTGATGAAGTGAATATTCATTTGGAGAACGGAAAAACTTTTTCCATAAAAGCACAGAACAGATCGGCGTCGAACTTTTATGTAAATGGTGTTTTGCTGAATGGTAAAAATCATCCTTCCACGTTTATAAAGCACACTGACATTGAAAACGGGGGTGAGTTGGTATTTGAAATGAGCAATCAGCCCAACAAAACAAGAGGCGTGAAAGTTCAGGATATGCCTCATTCTTCTGTTAACGATAAAAATTTTGTGGCCGTTCCATTCTTTGACATGGGTACTAATAAATTCAAAACCACTTTGACAGTTGTAATGAAGACCCTAAACCCGGGTGCTGCTATTTATTACCGTATAGAAGAAAAAAACAAAAAGTCATCAGACTTTATTCGTTACACAAAACCTTTCGCCATAACCAAAACCTGCAACGTAAGTTTTTATGCAGAGAAGAACAATATAAAAAGTGCCACTGTTACGCAAACATTTTACAAGGTGCCGTCTGATAGAACCATTACTGTTTTAAGTGAAGTGCATCCCATGTACACTGCCGGTGGAAAGGATGCATTGATTGACGGTATTATGGGAACAGCCAACTGGAAAACCGGTGAATGGCAAAGCTATTTTGCCAAAGACTTTGTAGCTATTATTGATCTGCAAAAGGTTCGTCCGGTAAATCATGTTGGCGTACATGTGCTGCAAGATGTAAGCCCGTGGATCGTTTATCCTAAAGAAGTGGTTTTTGAGATCAGCAATGACGGGAAAAGTTATGAGCCGTTAACGACAGTAGAAAACAAAGTGTCAATGGATGAAAAAGGCCCTGTAGTGCAGGAGTTAGGCTCAGATGTACATGCAAAAGCACGGTTTGTAAAAATTACTGCAAAAACTGGTGGCGTGTTGCCCGCATGGCATGAAAGTGCAGGGCAGCCTACCCATATTTTTATTGACGAAGTGATTGTAAAATAAAATGAATAAACTTTAAAGCATACTGTTCATGAAAAGAGCCCCCTTTTTTTTCCTGGCATTGTTTTGTTTAGGCAGGCTGTGGTCTCAAACGCCTGCGTATCTTAACCCTCATTTGCCTACACAGATCCGCGTGCAGGATCTGCTAAAGCGAATGACGCTGGAAGAAAAAGCATCGCAGATCAATAATACGTCACCGGCCATTGAGCGGCTTCATATTGCTGCTTACAATTGGTGGAACGAAGCTTTGCACGGCGTGGCACGTGCAGGTTTAGCCACTTCATTTCCGCAGCCTATTGGACTTGCCGCCACTTTTGACAGCAGTGCTATTTACAAAATGGCTGTAATGATAAGCGATGAAGCGAGAGCAAAGTATCATCAATTTGCAAAAGAAGGCAAACATGGTCTGTATGAAGGGCTCACTTTCTATTCGCCCAACATCAATATTTTTCGTGATCCACGCTGGGGCCGTGGACATGAAACCTATGGAGAGGACCCCTATCTCACAGGCACTATCGGTACAGCCTTTGTAAAAGGCATGCAGGGCAACGACCCTAATTATTTTAAAACCGTTTGCACGGCCAAGCATTATGCAGTGCATAGTGGCCCTGAGCCAACACGTCATGTGTTTGATGCAAGGCCCTCGCATCGTGACCTTTGGGAAACCTATCTGCCTGCATTTAAAATGCTGGCGCAGGATGCCAAAGTGTATTCGTTCATGTGCGCCTACAATCGCCTGTATGGCGAACCTTGTTGCAGTAACCCTTTTTTGTTGAGTGATATATTGCGCAAGCAGTGGGGCTTCAAGGGCTTTATAGCAACAGACTGCGGTGCTGTGTATGATATGTTCATGTTTCACCACACCGCTAAAGATTCAATAGAAGGCATGGCGCAAGCCATCAAAGCCGGCGTTGATAATCATTGCATGGGATATGCAAAAGCTGTTATTCCCGCCATACAACAAGGGCTGTTGAAAGAGTCAGAATTAGACACGGCCGTAGCCCGGTTGTTGACAGCCCGGTTCAGACTCGGCATGTTTGATCCAGATTCGCTGAATCCTTATGCATCTATTCCTTACAGCGTAGTAAATAATGAAGTACACAAGCAATATGCAGCACAAATGGCCAAAGAGTCTATTGTGCTGCTAAAAAATAAAAACAACATTCTTCCGCTTTCAAAAAATATAAAAACAATAGCGGTCATTGGCCCTAATGCCAATGATGCCGAAGTGCCTTTGGGCAATTACAATGGAGAGCCGGCGCATGTAACAACTGTGGTAGAAGGCATACAAAACAATTTGAATAATTCTTCAAAACTATTGTATGAAAAAGGCTGCTACATTATTGACACAGTTAATTATGACCGCCAGAAAGATTTTGCACCGGCAATAGAGGCTGCAACGAAAGCAGATGTTATTGTTTTTGTTGGCGGTATATCGCCACGGCTGGAGGGAGAGGAACTGCAGGTAAATGTTGATGGCTTTAAAGGCGGTGATAAAACAAACCTGGACCTTCCCTCTGTGCAAACAGCTTTACTCAAAGAGTTGAAGAAGACAGGCAAACCTTTGGTATTAGTACTGATGAATGGCAGTGCTCTTTCTATTAATTGGGAGAACGAAAACATTGATGGTATTGTGGAAGCCTGGTATGGTGGCGAAGAGGCAGGAAAAGCCGTTGCCGATGTTTTATTTGGCGATTATAACCCTGCCGGAAGAATACCTGTTACGTTTTATAAATCCATCAATGATATTCCTGCTTTTGATGATTATGACATGAAAGGTAAAACCTATCGCTATTGCGAAAAACCGGTTTTATATCCATTTGGCTATGGACTGAGTTATACAAATTTCTCGTATAACAATCTTCAATTATCATCGCCTGTATTAGATAAAAAAAATGGTAAAGTCAGTGTCACTCTTTCTGTAAGAAATACAGGCAACAGGGATGGCGACGAAGTGGTGCAATTATACGTTCACCAGCAAGGACAGCAAGCCATCAAAGAGTTAAAAGGCTACCAGCGGGTGCACCTGAAAAAAGGTGAAACAAAACAAGTAACGTTTATATTGACGCCAAAAGATCTTTTGCATTATAGCGAGAGCAAAGATGGTTTGGATGTAACAGCAGGAAAGGTAGAAGTGATGATAGGTGCTTCATCGAAAGATATTCGCCTGCAGTCCAGGTTCGTGATAAAATGAACAACGTCATGCGATAACGTTGCACGAAGCTGCGTCATTGCAACACGGTGATGTCAAGAATGCTTAATGAATAGGTAAATAGATATAATGCAGGGTATGTAACCCGTTTTAATTTTCCTGCTGCAAATTGTAGCATCATGAAGAAATGTTTCTTATTAAAACTGTCGGTGATGTGCGGAGGGCTGCTATTATTCTCTATGGCTTCTTCTGCTCAAATTTATCAGGCTACCTGGCAATCGTTGGATAGACGTCCCGTACCGCAATGGTTCAAAGATGCCAAGTTTGGCATCTTCATTCACTGGGGTGTGTATTCTGTTCCTGGTTATGCCACCAAAGGCAATTATTCCGAGTGGTACCAAAATGGATTAATGAATGGCGATTCGGCCCGCATAAAATTTCACAAAGAAAAATTCGGCGATCGCACTTACTACGACCTTGCCAATGATTTTAAAACCGAATTATTCAATCCCGATGAGTGGGCCAAATTATTCGAAAGATCAGGCGCCAAATACATTGTGCTTACATCTAAGCACCACGACGGTTTTACTTTATGGCCAAGTAAAGAAGCCAATCAGACCTGGGGCTTTCCCTGGAACGCTGTTGATGTAGGACCGAAAAGAGATTTGCTCGGCGATCTGTTTAAAGCAGTTCGCAAAACTTCTGTACATCCCGGCATGTATTATTCACTGTACGAGTGGTTCAATCCTCTATGGAAAAAAGATCCAAAAGAATTTGCAGCAAAACATACATGGCCGCAGATGAAGGATTTGATCAATAACTATCAGCCCGATGTTTTCTGGACAGATGGCGGTTGGGACGCACCGGCAGAAACCTGGAAGTCGCAGGAATTTTTGGCATGGCTGTACAACGAAAGTCCTGTGAAAGATAGAATTGTTACGTATGACCGCTGGGGTAGCGGCGTTCGTTTCAAACATGGATTGGTTTATACTCCGGAATACCAACCCGATTTAGATTTTGAAGATCATTATTGGGAAGAAAGCCGCGGCATGGGCTTTAGTTATGGCTATAATCGCGAAGAAGATGCATGGGACTATAACTCCACGCAATCTTTGATCATTGCATTGGTGGATAAAGTAAGTCGTGGCGGCAATTTTTTGTTAGACATTGGCCCTGATGAACACGGAAAAATTCCACCCATCATGCAGGAGCGTTTGTTGCAGATTGGCGATTGGATGAAGATCAATGGTGAAGCAATTTACAATACCGTTCGCTGGAAAACACCATCGCAATGGAGCGAAGGAAGACGAGATTTCAAATATAAAAACGAACATGCTACCGACGATTGGAAAACCGGTGGTGACGTGATGTTGAAACTCACAGTTGATCCTGATCCGGGTTATGCAGTGAAAGAAGTTTTTTATACGTACAATCCAACAACAAATTCGCTGTATGCTATTCTTCCAAAATATCCTGATGGCAGAAAGATAACATTGAAAGATGTGCAGTTGCCTGACGGTGCAACCGTTAGCTTTTTATCTGACAAACAAAAACTTTCATGGTTACAACAGGGCAACGATGTTGTAATTAACTTTCCTGAATACAATCCCAACCAAATAAAAGCACCATATGCCTACGTGGTGAAAATATCTAACTATGGAAAGTTTACAGCTAAGCCGCAAATGAATGTGTCTTACGGAAAAAGTTCTTTGCAACCGGTTATCAGTTTCAATCCCGCAAATGGTGAGGAGATCAGGTATACAATTGATGGCAGCGAACCAACTATAAATTCGACATTGTATGTAAAGCCATTTACTATTAATAAAACAGCTACTATAAAAACCAAAGCGTTTCAACAGGCAAGTCTGTCCAGCAACACAATAAGTCATAATGTTGTTCGCTATGAATGGATGAAGGCTGTAAAACCATCAAGTGTAAAACCTGGAATAGCCTATCAATATTTTGAGCCTTCCGGCAAAATAAATCTTGAATCTGTCATCACAACAACTGCTGCTAAAAGTGGTGTTACAGATAAAATTTCGGAGGCTGTAAAACAACGCCCTGAAAAATATGCACTGAAATTTGACGGCTATATCAAAATAAATAAGGATGGCGTTTACAATTTCTCTACGCAATCCGATGATGGCAGCAAATTGTTTATTGATGGCGTTGAAGTAGTCAACAACGACGGTGATCATGGCTCTGTAGAACAAAGCGGTAAGGCTGCATTGAAGAAAGGTTTTCATAAACTGCAAGTGATGTATTATGATGGTGGTGGCGGCAATGAATTGAAAGTGTTTTGGCAGCCGGAGGATGGTAAAAAAGAATTAATATCGTCAAACGTTTTGTTTCATTGAAGTTAGAAACCACTTGATAGTTCTTTACAGAAAAGTTGATAATTGGGTTACGGGCTGCAGTGCTGATACTTAGCTTCTGTTGTGTCACTCACTTGTACGTTCAGCGCTTTATTGAGCTTTTTTAGTAACGCAAAGAACGCTAAGTTGTTCGCAAAGAAGCGCAAAGCCTTTGCTCCCGATAGCTATCGGGATTTGCGTTGTCTTTGTGTTCTTTGCGTTACTGCTCCTCTCTCATTGCTCAATAGAATTACAAAACGTACAAGAGTGCGACGCAACCAAAGTCAGATAGTAGTACGAAAGCTTAGTACAAAAAAATAAACAACTTCACTAAAATATTACTCATGAAAAAATATCTTCTTCTCGCCTTCATTCTCGTTGCTAATTTTTGCATAGCACAGCAAACTGAAAATATTATCATCATTACCACTGATGGTTTCCGCTGGCAGGAAGTATTTAAAGGCATGGACTCTGCCATTGCCAACAATAAACGATTTAACCAGGGCGACAGCAGTTATCTGTACGAGAAATACTGGAGTAATGACGCAACAGAGCGAAGAAAAAAGTTGTTGCCGTTTTTATGGTCAACAGTTTCAGTACACGGACAACTCTATGGCAACAGAACTTTGGGTAATAAAGTAAACAATGCCAACCCTTACTGGTTCAGCTACCCAGGCTATAGCGAAATTATGACCGGCTATCCCGACACGGCTGTGAATTCAAATGAATATCCACCTAATCCCAATGTTACGGTGTTGGAATTTTTCAACCAGCAGCCAAAGCTAAAAGGCAGGGTGGCGGCCTTTGGCGCATGGGATGCATTCGACAGGATTTTAAATGAAAAACGCAGTGGCATTCCTGTGGTTTCTGCGTTTGATGCAAGTGGCGGTAAAACGCCAACAGTACAACAAAAATTGATCAACAATATGTTGGCCGACTCGTACAAGCCTTGGTTGAAAGATGAATGTTTAGATGTATTT
>JBQCHB010000202.1:0-4735 GCA_051955075.1 Flavisolibacter sp. | reverse complement strand
CGCCAAAACTATTTTGATATCTATAAATTTAACTAACTGTGCATTTAAACCTATAAGGTTTTTAAAACCTTATAGGTTTGTAAAGAATAGTCTTCTGTTGGGAAATGAAGGGGTTCTTCTGCGAAGAATTCAAAACTTATTGTATCGGGCCCGCGGCAGTAAACAAAGAAATAATTCGGTTTGTTGTTTTTATCTCATGCAACTTTTGGCAGTTTCTCATATATTTGAGGATAGAAAGTTAGGTCCTGGAAATGTTCAAACTGCCACCTCTGATAATTAATGCCTAATTAAATTCTTAAGACAAAGGCCAAGGCTAATGAAGAATGAAGCGCACGCAAGGATAAAAATAAATCAATTACTGTCTGAAGCAGGGTGGCGCTTTTTTGATAGCCCAAAAGGCCAGGCAAATATTCTCCTGGAAAATTTTGTAAAGATCAGCCAGCACGATATTGATGAGTGGGGAAATGATTATGAGAAAATTAAAGGTGGCTCATTGGATTTTTTATTACTCGATAGCAATCACAGACCTCTTTGTGTTCTCGAAGCAAAAAAGGAAAGTCTGCATTCACTTAACGAAGGGGAATCCATGCAACAAATCCGGAAAACGATATGTTGTCAAGCGACGTTCTCACCGTAAAAACGTCCTCACTTTCTTAACAAATATTTCAATTAAAATTATACGCCTCCAAACAACTGTAATGGTTTTCCATATTCTTTGTCCATCTAAAGAATAGCTCAACCAATTTTTGTAGCTTCATTTTTAGAGTCGTGGGCAACCAAGTTGTTTGAGACACTCCATTCGCATTTTCAAAATAAATGATACCTGATCTGAAAATTAAATCTAATTTTATTAGAAAGATATTAAACAAACATCAGCCGGATTGGTTTTGCGATAATTATTCAAAAACAACTAATGCTTCCATGTTATGTTTTTTAAGAAGTACCAGCCACATTTTGCTTTACGTGAGTTTGTGAATAATATCATGATTCAACAGGCTGACCTGGATCCATCAACCCCAAGGTATGTTTTCCCCATGCCACCTTTACAGGAGCAGGTTCTGATTTTTTATCCCTATGATCCGGTAGCAGTAGAACATTTATCCGACAACAGAAAAGTTGAAACGAAGCAAAATATTATTGTGGCACGTCGGATTAACAGGGTTAATCTTCATATCAGTTATCATCATTTAATAGTACAGGTAGGTTTTCAACCGGGCGGCCTGTATCGTTTATTGGGGATCCCAATGTGCGAACTGGAAGCCGATGAAGGGTATGACAGCACATCGCTATTTGATAAAGAGATAAAATTCATTACAGAAGAGCTAAACGAAGCTTCCTCATTTGAAAACATGGCTGCTATTGTAGAAAGGTATTTGCTTACGAAGTTGGACTGCTTCAGGGCGGCACTTCCTATTGATAGCGTGTTACCCGAATTCATTAAAAAAGGCGGATTAATAAGTATTGACGAAATGGCCTCCGAGTCTTGTGTTAGTCTCAGGCAATTTGAAAGATTGTTTCAGCAACGCATTGGCGTGGCTCCTAAATTTTATGCGCGTCTTATCAGGTTTACAAAGGCCTGGGTTTATAAAGAAGGGCATCCTAAAGAAAGCTGGACAGGTATTGCTCATCAATTCGGTTATTTTGATCAGATGCATCTTATTCACGATTTTAAGGAGTTTACCGGTGTGGCACCTTCCATTATTGTAAATGAATTATCTAAAACGCCTTACAGTCTCAATCATAAACTATCTGATTAAACTTGTCGTTTTGGTACTATTCTAAGGCACCTTAGCGGCCCCGAGGTTTTTGACCTAGACGATTGCAATAAGAGTGTTTGGCAGCCCGTTGCAGAACAAGTGAGGGGCTATTCCATAAATTATACAGATGTCGGAATTGACCGGAAAGAAATATTCGCTTTCAAAGTGGAATAATGTTTTGTAATTGTCCTGGGGACCCGGCCAATACAGCCGCGGCTGATTTATTGAAGAAAAAATTACCTTTAAAGGGAATAGCCTTTCAATCACCTCTCAAAAATATTGCAATGCCGATGAGGATTACCATTCTTTCTTTCCTGGTTTCGCTATGCATTCCTGTTGGCTGTTTTTCACAGCATGAAATGCATCACCATTCGCCATCTGAAATTATTTCGAATGCAGAACCCCAGCCTTTGCTTGCGCAAGCCCTGCGATTGAATGATGCACTTAATTATTTGGGCAGTTCATTATCAAAAGAAGATCAAACCGAATTAAAACAATTACAGGAGAAACCACTTACGCAGGAAACTGTAAAAGCGATTCAATCCATTCTTGATCCTTATTGCATTGCGCTGGTCGATATCAATCCTGAATCCCGCGTAAAAGTTGACCGGGGTGCCGCCGCGCCACATTTGATTCAAAACGGATGGACATCTTTTTTAGTAAAAATTCATAATGAGGCCGGCATAAATGCACGATTGCAGGTAGAAAGTCCCAACGGTGAACCCGATTTTCACATATCTACTTTTCAACAGCGCGCAATGCAAAAGAATTTGCTGAACCAGGGACAGGTGGAAAATCGTTTTTTGCAAGTGCTGATGTACAACAACCGGCCTCTTTTACCAAATCTTTCAGGACTTGCATTGGAGTATGCAGTGGTGCAGATCTACTCGAAAGATGCAGGCAACCGTGAAGCAAAAATTGGTTTTAATGTGGGCCCGGGAACTGAAGATATTGGCTTCCGGAATACGATAGATATTTTGTTTCACATAGCACGTTCAGTAAAAGTAATATTGAATGTAAAGGATGATGATGGCTCGCCGGCAATGGCTTCCTTTATTTTTACAGATGGCGTTCAGCGCACCAGCGATTCATTACAAAATGTGGATTACCGGTTGACAAAATCGCAACTTGAATATCATGAACCATGGGTTTCGACAACAAATTATAAAGTTTCAAAAAGGTTGACAGGAATTTACCCTTTGCCTTCCAGGCGGGTAGCTGCTTATGACGAATACCCCGATTTCTTTTTTGAGCCACAAGTGTATCGTTCAACTGGTGAACACGTTTTATTGCCTCCGGGAAAATACAATGTAACTTTCACACGTGGGCCGGAGTATATTACTCAAACAAAACAGATTCTTGTGCCGGATGCTGATTCCATTACTTTCACCTTTCAGCTGAAGCGTTGGGTCAATATGGAAAAGTTGGGTTGGTATAGTGCAGATCATCACATTCATGCAGCGGGCTGCAGTCATTACGAAAGCCCTGAAGAAGGGGTTGCCCCCAAAGATATGTGGCGGCAAATCGTTGGTGAAGACATTAATGTTGGAAGTATTTTATCCTGGGGACCCGGCTGGTATCATCAAAAACAATTTTTCACAGGAGATATAAACGCGCTTTCGACCCGCAAAAATATCATGCGGTATGATGTGGAAGTTTCGGGATTCCCATCATCACATGCGGGTCATCTTGTGTTGTTGAATTTAAAAGAAGATGATTATCCCAATACGACCAAAATCGAAGATTGGCCGAGCTGGACTTTGCCCGTTTTGAAATGGGCAAAATCCCAGGGCGCGGTTACGGGCTACGCGCATTCAGGCTGGGGATTGCAACCCGTTAATGAACCCGATTATTCCCGGCCTTCACCCAACCGGAATTATAAGTTGTTGAATTATATGATCCCGAAAATGGATGATATTGGGGCGAATGAATATATTGTAACCATAACGCAAAACGTAATCGATCTTTACAGTGCCGGCGATACGCCTGCGCCGTGGGAATTGAACATGTGGTATCATACTTTGAATTGCGGTTTCAGGCCCCGATTGAGCGGTGAAACGGATTTTCCCTGCATATATGACGAGAGAGCCGGTGTGGGTCGTGCTTATTTCAAAACAGACAGCGCGTTGAGTTATACAGGCTACATCAAAGCAATTAAAAACGGCAGATCTTATGTTTCTGATGGCGGTTCACACATCATAGATTTTACAGCGAATGGTTTGAAAGTTGGGACCGGGAACAGTGAGCTGGATATGAATACAGATGAAAATGTAAAGATAACAGCGCAGGTTGCTGCTTATCTTTCTGCACACCAGGATGCAGAAGGCACAGACATTGCTCACCGTAATTTAGACAGGCAACCTTATTGGAGCATCGAACGTGCAAGGATCGGGGCAACAAGAAATGTGAATGTAGAGTTGATTGTAAACGGCGAACCTGTGGATACAACTCAAATTGTGGCAGATGGAAGCTGGCAGAATGTTTTGTTTGAATACAAGATAAAAAAATCATGCTGGGTGGCTTTAAGAATTTTCCCGAGCTCACATACCAATCCAATCTTTATTATAAAAAATGGTAAGGCTATCCATGAATTGAAGAGTGCAGAATGGTGCCGTAAATCGGTTGACCAATGTTGGCTTATGAAAGAAAATAACATCCGGCCTTCCGAACGCGCGGATGCACGGGCCGCCTATGATGCTGCCAGGAAAGTGTATGACGACATGATCCGGGAAGCTTCGCAATAGCCCGATTCAAGTGAACCTTGGTACGAGGATAAGAACCATAGAAAGAGTTTTTCCTGCGTGAAATATAAAAGTTTTTAGCGCGTTATTTATTTTGGGAATCCTGCACCCGCAACGAGGGATGCAGGAAATTATTAAACTTTACTAAACCAAAATGAAGTACACCGCGCTTATCCTGCTTTGTCTTTTAACTTTTGCAGCCTGCAAAAAAGATGATTCTCTACAGCCTGAATCTCC
>JBQCHB010000201.1:0-8036 GCA_051955075.1 Flavisolibacter sp. | reverse complement strand
AAAAACATTAAGCTTACAGGAGACTATCGATCTGGCTGTAAAAAACAGTCACCTGCTGAAAGCCGCCATGGCACGGAATGACCAGGCATCTGCGCAGCTAAAGCAGGCTATTGAAAATAAACTTCCCAACGCCGATGTATCCGGTTCTTATGTATACCTGGCTAATCCAAATATTAATTTGAAAACAAATGCATCTGGCGGAAATTCCGATTCAAGTGGTTCAAAAAAATCGATACCATCCGTTCACCAGGCAATGTACGGTATTTTAAATGTGTCATTGCCTTTGTATGCCGGCGGAAAAATCCGGTATGGAATAGAATCTGCAAAATACCTGCAACAGGCAACCATGCTGGATGCAGCGCACGACAAAGAAGCGGTGATTCTTAATGCAATTAATGCGTATGTAAACCTTTATAAAGCTGCCGTAACCGTTGAAGTTGTAAAAGAAAATTTGCGCCAGTCGCGCGAACAGGATTCTGTATTCAGCCGCCTTGAGGAGAATGGTTTACTTGCCAGGAACGATTTATTAAAATCCGAATTGCATACTTCCAATGTTGAATTGTCTTTACTGGATGCACAAAGCAATTTGAAAACAGCTACCGTCAACATGAATCTTATGCTCGGCTATCCTGAGTCTTCACAATTGAATGTAGACTCTACCGGTTTTGATAAAAAAATTTCGATAAAGACCATTGATGAATATGAACAAAACGCGTTGCAAAACAGGAAAGATATTATGGCGCTTGCATTCAGGACAAAGGCTGCACATACTGCAATTTCACTGGCAAAATCTGATTTGTATCCTTCCATTGGCTTGTCTGGTGGATATATTGCTGCCGACATCCCGCATCTTATTACAGTAACGAATGCAGCGAATATAGGAGTGGGATTAAAATATAGTATTTCTTCTCTTTGGAAAACCAAATCAAAAATTGCAGAAGCAAAATCGCGTGAAACGGAATTATTGGCGAACCAGGCGGAATTGGACGACCAGGTGAAGTTGCAGGTAAATGAATCTTTTGAAAACTTCTTATTGAGTCAAAAGAAAACACAGGTGTATGAAAATGCAGTAGTGCAGGCCACAGAAAATTACAGGATTACAAAAAACAAATATGATAACAACCTGGTGAATACTACCGAATTGCTGGATGCCAATGTTGCATTACTGCAATCAAAAATAAATCTTGCTGTCGCAAAAGCAGATGTGCTGCTGGCTTACAGCAAACTTTTAGAAACAACAGGAACCTTAACGAATAATCAATAAACTAAAGCGGCAATTATTATGCAAGCAGAAAAAGAAGATTTTCCTTCAAACAACGAAGAAAACAATGAAAACGAAGAGGTGGTAGTCCAGCCTAAAAAAAGAAGCAAAGTATTTCTAATAATACTCATCGTTATGATTTTGGGTGGAGGATGGTTTGGTATTTCAAAATATATTCACGCAAAACATCACGAAGAAACTGATGATGCGCAGGTAGAAGCTGATATCATACCGGTGATTCCGCGGGTTTCCGGCTACGTGGAAGAAGTTCGGGTTAAAGACAACCAGTTAGTAAAAAAAGGCGATACGCTTATTATCCTGGATGGGAGAGATTATCAAATTCAACTGGACCAGGCCGAAGCTGCGCTGGCTACAGCTAAAAGCAATGTAGCGTCAAGCAAAGCTAATACAGCCGCTGTGCGTTCGGGAATTGCATCATCTAAAGTGGGCGTGGCTACTGTGGATGCACAGATAGCTGCCGCCAAAGTTAACCTTACACGTGCTTCACAGGATTTTGCCCGCTATCAGAATCTTATAAAGGATCATTCTATTACTGAACAACAATTTGAACAGGCACAGGCGGCAAAAGAATTAGCCGAAAGGCAATTAGATATCCTGGAACAACAAAAAAAGCAGGCAAGTTCACAGACAGGAGTGGCGACGTCACAAACACAAGCTACCGCTGTATCAGTGGGGGTGTCAGAATCTATGGTAAAACAGCGCGAGGTAGAAGTGGAAAGTGCCAAACTGAAATTGTCTTATACGGTAATCACTGCTCCCGCAGACGGAAGGGTTTCCAGGGTGGATGTAGTCCCGGGGCAATTGTTGCAAATGGGGCAATCTACTTTCAACATTGTACACAGTGAAAAAGAATGGGTGGTTGCCAATTTTAAAGAAACTCAATTAAGAAAAATGGCTGTCGGCCAAAAGGTAGTAGTTCATGCGGATGCATTTCCTGATCATGATTTCGATGCGGTGCTTTCCTCATTTTCTCCTGCAACTGGCGCTAAATTTTCTTTGTTACCTCCGGATAACGCTACCGGGAATTTTGTGAAAGTAGTGCAGCGCCTACCGGTAAAAATAGAATTTACCAATCCTTCAGATTCTTTATTGAAAAGGCTGAGGCCCGGTATGAACGTGAATGTAGATGTACATCTTCAATAAAAATTAGTAAAGCTTTTCCGGACAAATGATGCAACAGGATAATTCTTTGGTTGAATATGGTTCAAGGCGTGTTATAGTAACGATAACGGCTATAATTGCAGCATTGCTCGAAATAGTGGACACCACCATTGTGAATGTGGCGCTCACCGACATGAAGGGAAATCTCGGGGCTACATTAACTGAAATAGGATGGGTAGTTACTGCCTATGCTATCGGAAATGTGATTGTAGTGCCTATGACAAGCTGGCTTTCACAACAGTTTGGACGCAGAAATTATTTTGCGGCTTCCATTATGATTTTTACCACCTTTTCATTTTTATGTGGCAATGCTACCGGAATATGGGAGCTGGTGATTTTCCGTTTTTGCCAGGGGCTTGGAGGCGGCGCATTGTTGGTTACTTCCCAAACGATTATCACTGAAAGTTACCCGATTGAAAAACGAGGGATGTCTCAGGCCATTTATGGATTAGGTGTGATTATCGGGCCAACTTTAGGGCCGCCATTGGGAGGATATATTGTGGACCATTTTAGCTGGCCTTATATTTTTTATATTAATATTCCTATCGGAATAGTTGCTACCTTATTGACATTACAATTTGTAAGAAGCCCGAAATTCCAGGAAAAAACGTCGAGGAGACATATTGATTTTATTGGTATTATTTTACTGGCGGTTGCTGTCGGGTCGCTGCAATATGTATTGGAAAAAGGCCACGATGATGATTGGTTCAGCAGTAATACTATTATTCTACTCACGGTGCTTGCAATTTTTGGATTTTTCTTTTTTATCTGGAGGGAACTGACTTATAAAAACCCGATAGTAGAACTGAGGGTGCTTAAGAATGGAAACCTGCGAATAGGAACAGTGCTTTCGTTCATTCTTGGCTTTGGTTTGTACGGCTCTACCTTTATCATTCCGCTATATACTCAATCTACACTTGGCTGGACGGCTGAAGACGCGGGCCTCCTGTTTATTCCTTCGGGAATTGCTACCGCTTTTATGATGCCTATTATAGGAAAACTTCTGCAACGGGGCGTGAAACAGCAATATCTTGTCGCAGGCGGGTTAATCGTTTTTTTTATTTACAGTTTGTGGGGATACAAAATCCTGACACCTGATACGCCCGCCGATGCTTTTTGGTGGTTGTTGATTCTTAGGGGCTTTGGCCTTAGCCTGTTATTCATACCGATTACCACGCTTGCGCTTTCTACCCTTTACGGGCAACAGATAGGGCAGGGGGCGGCCTTCACAGGGATGATGCGGCAATTGGGAGGTTCATTCGGCGTGGCCGTGATTACCACGTTCATTGCGCGGACCAATATGACTCACCGTATGGATTTAATTGATAATCTGCGGACAAGCAGCCCTGTGCTTCAGAATCATATTGCGATGATGCAGCACGGATTTGAAAGTAAGGGAATGACGCCGGATGTGGCGCTCAGCTCCGCTTACAAAGCATTGGATTTTTCAGTGACCCGGCAGGCAATGGTTTTGTCTTATATGGATGTTTTCCTTTATATAGGCATTTTGTTTTTGATTTGCGTACCTTTTATTCTTTTAATAAAAGAAAGAAAAAACAAAAAAGTTGACTTATCTTCCTCGATGCATTGAGGCCTGAAAGTCTTTTTGCAAATAATAACAATTATACTTTTCTAATCCATTCGGTAAATAAATTCGTACTATTATATTTGCATAAATGACTAAGATAAATTGAGCAACACAACATCAGAAAGAAAAGCCTTTTTTAAAAAGATAAGAGGAAAAGATACGGAGGGTTCGTCTGGCGCCGAGATGAGTTTTATGGATCACCTGGAAGTATTGCGCTGGCATCTTTTCAGGTCGGCAATAGTGCTTATTGTTGTGGCAGTATTTGTTTTTGTTTATGTTGACTGGATTTTTGATAATATAATTTTTGCTCCTGCAAAAAAGGATTTTATTTCCTATACCGGTCTTTGCCATCTAAGCCATTACCTGCATCTTGGCGATTCGCTTTGTATGCCGCCCATTGATATTCAGCTCCAGGGAAACACAGTAAGTGGCCCGTTCATGTCTGCAATAAGCATTTCTTTTATCGGCGCTATTGTTATTGCTTTTCCTTACCTCATTTGGGAAGTTTGGAGGTTTGTAAAACCTGCCCTTTCTGCGAAAGAAATTAAATATGCAACCGGCAGCATTGGCTGGGTTTCTCTTTGTTTTTTTACGGGTGCCGCATTTGGCTATTTTCTGCTGGCTCCATTTACCTTTAATTTCCTGGCTAATTTTCAATTAGGGCATCTTGGGGTGTATAAATATATGCCTACGCTTGATGATTATATTGACACGCTCACCTCTCTTATTTTGGGATGCGGAATAGCTTTCGAATTACCTGTTCTGGCTTTTGTGCTTTCCAAATTGGGACTTATTACCCCCGCGTTTTTAAAAGAATACCGCAAATATGCTTATGTGGTTATCCTCATTGTAGCTGCCGTTATTACGCCCTCTCCGGACTGGACCAGCCAAACCATCGTGGCAGTACCTCTTATTATTTTGTATGAAATAAGCATCGTAATCAGCAAAAGAGTGGATAAGCAACGAAAAATTGAAGAGGCCCAATGGGATTAACATTCTGTTGTTAAACTTCCCTGGAACAAGGCCATCAAATAAACGTTAAATCGCCAGTCTGAACGATTCTGAATTTTGTACCCATTCTGGATTTTTTTAGATTGCAGCACCCGCTCAAAAAATGAAAACATCGCTAAAATATATTGCTTTATTTTTCCTGTTTTTAATCATAGCTGTTGCTATAGCGCCTGGTAAACGGACAAATAAAAGAGATTCTTATTTTAGAAAATTAGCTAAAAGTGAATCTGCGGCAAATCCTTATTACATTATTATTTCCAAAAAGAAGTATGAACTGCGCGTGTATGATGACAAGGGGTGGTATGCTACTTATCCTTGTGTTTTTGGCAGTAATGACTTGCGTGATAAATATATGGCTGGCGACAAGCGCACGCCCGAAGGGAATTTTAAAGTGATTCTCAAACGGAATAACTCCAAATGGAAATACGAACTTTTATTAAATTATCCCAATCCTGAAAGCTATAAGAAATTTGATGAAAGAAAAGAGGAAGGAATAATCCCGGAAAATGCTAAAATCGGCGGCGGGATTGCTATCCATGCCACAAGGCCGCAGGAGGAATGGACTGTAGATTATTATCAGAACTGGACTGATGGCTGCGTTTCTTTAAAGTATTCTGAAGCTGCGGATTTATATAGTTATATCCCCGTTGGAACACCGGTCACCATAGAAAAGTAAAGACGTTTTTACTAACTGCATTAATCGGCTAATTCTCTTTGTTTATATTGATGTTTTATTAAAAGCATGTTAAGCAGATTATCGGATTGTTTCTCATTTCCTATCAGGTCGCTTAGTTGAATTTTATCCAGTAATTGATCAACAGAGTATTGGACCATTTGCCAAAGCGAACGCACCGAACAATCAACAGAATTAGTACAAAGCCTGCTGGCGCCGGTGAAATCACTGCAAAAATCCTTGGAGTATAAAGAGCCGCCTAATGTTTTTAAAACTTCGTTTATATTAATTTCCGTTGCGGGTTTTGCTAAAATATATCCGCCGATATTTCCCGGCGTGCTGTTAATAAAACCAGCCTGGCGCAATAGCCTGGTCAGTTTGGCCGTATAAGCCGGCGACAAGCCTTCGGCCACGCTCAAAGCCTGTATGCTCATGCTATCTTCGTCATGGCATCGTGCAATGCGCAGCAATATCCGTAAACCGTATTCTTCCTGTGATGTGATTTTCATGATGAAATAATTTTAAAAAGCAGAAACTAAAAACTAAAGACTAAAGGCAAAAAGCATGGCCTATTCACGTAACAAAACCTCTCTACTCTTCAACTCTCTACATAAACCCTAATTCCAGCATAGCTACTTCGCTCATCATGCTTCTGTCCCACGGTGGGTCCCATACAACCGAAACATTTACGTCATTCACGCCTTCAATGGCCCGCACTTTATCTTCCACTTCTACCGGGAGTTCCTGCGCCGACGGGCAGCTTGGCGCCGTGAGCGTCATTACGATCTGCACATTATTGATGGGTAAAATTTCTACTTCATAAATGAGGCCCAGTTCGTAAATATCCACAGGAATTTCAGGGTCATAAATTTCGTGTAATGCCTCTATTACTTTCTCTTTTAATTCTTCTGCTTCCATAATCTATTATTTTAAACTGCGCTAATGGATTTATAAGCCAAAGCATAATGCTTAATTTGTTTAATCATCGATAACAGGCCATTGGAGCGGGTTTGAGCAAGGTGCGTCATCATCCCAATCTCATTGATAAAATCCAGCTTCGCATTTAGAATCTCATCTGGCGTGTTATCTGATAACACTTTTATCAACATGCTGATTAATCCTTTTACAATCACCGCATCACTATCCGCTTTATAAAAAACTTTTCCATCTTTGAATTCAGAAGTAAGCCAAACCGTCGACTGGCAACCTTTGATAATATTCTCCGGGATTTTATATTTTTCGTCTAAAGGCTCCAGCTTTTTGCCAAGGTCAATGATGTATTCATATTTTTCCTCCCAACTGTCAAACAAAGAAAATTCTTCTATTATTTCTTCCTCTCTTTCTTTTATGCTTGTGTTCATTTTTATCATCAGGCGAGCATTTTTATTGCCTTTTTTAAAGCGCCGGTCAATCTGTCCACTTCTTGTTTTGTATTGTACATGGCAAACGAAGCGCGGACCGTTCCCGGAATTCCAAAGCGTTTCATCAAGGGCTCCGTGCAGTGGTGGCCGGTTCTTACAGCGATTCCCTGGTTATCTAACAACACGCCGATATCCTGCGGATGAATATTTTTTATTACAAAAGAAATAAGACTTACTTTATTTGTTGCCGTACCGATTATCCGCAATCCATCAATCAGGTTCATTTGTTCTGATGCATATTTCAACAAATCATTTTCATGATTCCTGATAATATTTTTTCCAAGCTCTGTCACAAAATCGAGCGCCACTTTTAAGGCAATAGTATCTGCGATATTGGGTGTGCCCGCTTCGTATTTATAAGGCAGTTCATTATAAGTTGTTTTTTCAAAAGTCACTTCTTTAATCATTTCGCCACCGCCCATAAATACAGGCATTTCTTCCAAAATCTTTTTCTTGCCATAAAGCGCTCCGGCGCCGGTCGGGCCATACACTTTATGCCCCGAGAAAGCAAAAAAGTCGCAATCCATTTTCTGCACATCAATATCCAAATGCACGGTAGATTGTGCGCCATCCACCAAAACCACTGCGCCCGTTTTATGCGCTTCGTCTATAATTTCTTTTACCGGGTTGATGGTTCCCAAAGCATTTGATGCATGAGCGATTGAAACGAGTTTTGTTTTTTCAGAAAGCAATTTTTTATATTCATCCATAAGGATTTCGCCATCATCATTGATCGGTATTACTTTTAAAACCGCTTTTTTTTCTTCACACAAAATTTGCCATGGAACTATATTGGAATGATGTTCCATGGTCGAAATAATTATCTCATCACCGGGATAAATATTTTTTCTTCCCCATGTATAAGCGACCAAATTGTTGCCTTCTGTAGCGCCTCTTGTG
>JBQCHB010000200.1:0-6737 GCA_051955075.1 Flavisolibacter sp. | reverse complement strand
ACTATCAGCCGGTTATTTGATTCCGGAAGCTAAGAAACGAGGAAACCATTGATTGAAAGCGCAAATCAGATTGCTTTAGCTCTTCATTGAATTTTTTCATTTTTTCATCAAATCCGTCCTTTTGCATGGACTTGTCCAATATTTTAGAAGACTGCTTTTGCAATTCAACGATTGTTTTTCTTAAATAATTTGTTACCTGTTCTTCATTAATAAAATTATTTTGAAATTCTTCAATTTGGTCGAGGTGGCTGTGGTCAAAATTATTTTTGAGAATATCGGCAAGCATATCTTTTAAAACAAGGTTTTCTTCCATTCTCAGATACAACCTGGTTCTCCAGGCGGAAATCTCTTTCCTTAACTTCTTTATGTCAGAATCGCTGCCGTGGCCGCGATGTAATGTGTTAATAGTCATAATAAGGCATTTGAAAATTTTATAAAATTATCGACAAACGATACCAGGAAAAGTAAGACAAAACAGTTTCTTACCTGATATACATCAGTCAAAAATTCATTTAAAAAATACCCCGCAAAAGAAATTGCGGGGACTTCTATCCGGATGGACAAAGTGCGGTTATTTCACCTCAATCTGTTTACTGATGGATAGCTTTTTTGCTTCCTCTTTTTTAGGCAACTTAATTTCAAGAATGCCATCATTATACCGGGCATCAATTTTTTCTTTATTTACTTCGTCCGGAAGCGTAAAGCTGCGCTCGAAAGATGAATAGCTGTATTCTTTTCTGCTAAATTTTTCTTCGTTTTCTTCTACTGTATCCTCCAGTTCGCAGCTAATTGTTAGAAGATTTCCTTCTACATCAATTTTAAAATCTTTTTTCTGTAATCCGGGCGCAGCCAATGATACCAGGTAATCATCTTTTCTCTCAGAGATGTTTACCAAAGGGGCCGCAAAAGGTTTTGCAGACAAGCCACCGCTGAACCAATCCTGCCATGGGTTCATAAAAAAGTCATCAAACAAGAAAGGCAATCTTTCTGTTGTCCTTGCTAATTGTCTGTTCATGGTTTATGTTTTAGTTGATGATACAATATGGTTTACATCGCAAAATTACCTTTAGCTTTTTTCAAAACCGGCAACGTTGGTCAACCGGAGCGATGAGTTTGGTCATTGCCACAAAAAAGAACAGAATTAAAATTCATGTTATTTTTTGCTTTACTGTTTTAAATAAGAAATAATTTTTAATGTAAAGGAAATGCGTGAATGGGGTGATTTGAATTGTGTTCATCTTGCACAATTTCGGTAAATACAAAATTATTGTTCTCTAAATTTTCTGAGCCGAGGGGCAGGTATTGACGATGGTGGGAGAGTTTTATTTTGGGTGGTGAAGATTATGTTACCGCTAAGAGTAACGAACAGTCACAGGTCAGGAGACCTGCGCCAGTTGGAATTGTGTTTTGTCCTAAACTAAATGAAGAAATAATTAAGATTCTTGTCTCAAACTTTCTTTCACGGCGAGGCTGAAGTATTTATTCCGCCATTCTTCCATTGATTTTTTATAGTGTTTGGAATTCGCTTTTGATTGTTCGTTTTCCTGATGAAGATGAGCAAACATCTCATCCTTCGTCCAAAGCTTTTTTGTGAGCATTCTTTCTGTTCTAATTCTTTCGGCAATGTCCTGCGCTTCCGCAAGCTCGGATTTAAGGATGCCCATTTCGATTTCTAATTCAGAAATCCTTTTTAATAAGCACTGAATCGCCTCATCGGTGGTAAAATCTCTTTTTATTTTCAGAAGAATGCCATCCATTTAGTCTCTCCTTTGATGATATTATAGTAAACGAACAAATAGATAGAATTCTTATTCTGAAGTATGCAATTTTGCATAATGTCATTTAAAGCGATTTGAAAAGAATATTCCTACCCGTTCATCAATGTTAAAATTGCCATCCTTCAGTTGCTGGAAGAAAGTAGTTTCAGTTTTTGGATCGAAAACATAAGAAAGAAAAACCCTGCAGCATTTCCCGACTGTTCCAATTGTATCCCCTCTCCCAGGTTCGTGTTTCCACGAACCGACACTTCAACTCCACGAATCCGCACTTCAGGCCAAACCTTCAAAACGAACCGGGGAACCGGGTTGAATTCATGAATAGTGTTGTTGAAACAGATAATACCCTACTGCTTTACTAATAGTTGAAACGAACTGGGAAAGTGCTCTATATATTGGTTAATGCGGCTGAATTATAAATAGTAATAATTGCGATCAATCAACCCTTCCTCTTTCATTCTATTCCAGAACTCCTTTGGTATGTTGGTATTTGCCAGGGCAATATTTTGCTGGGTGCGATGCGGAGAGCTACTGTTTAAGGCAATGCTGGTAACGCCGGGAACATGCAAGCCAAAATAAATGCAAGCTTCTGCTGGCGTTATTTCAAATTCTTTGCATATATTATAAAAACGCTCACGCCAGGCATACAGTTTACCATGTACTGTATCCTCTTTTGTAACCAGTTGGTAATTGAAATAGCTGCTGCCAACCAAAAAACCACCATGAAATACGGCAGAGTTAATGACAGTTACGTCATCATCGTATAACCTTTGCACAAACGAAAGTAGTTCCGGCGGATGATGATAAATAGTGAGGCTGTTTGCCAGCATTACCCAGTCAAGCGGTACATCGTTGTATATCCGTTCGATGGTAGTCCATGTTTTCGCGCCAATGCCAATCTGCTTTACCTGCCCTTTTGCTTTGAGGTACTGTAATGCATGGTATGCTTCCAGAATATCGTTGTATCTTTTTTGCTCATCTTCTGCATCTTTTGCAGCAGCCAGGTATTCGTCCGGGTCATGAACTGAAACCCATTGTGGAACATAGGTTTGCAATAATTCATTCCCTTGTTCAAAACACGCTATAATACCCTTATAACTTATTTTTTGTACGGCATCATATTGCAGGTCTTTCCATACGCCGGGCTCAAAGGTGGGCTCTGCCGTAGTGAGGGGCCCACGCATCCAGGCAAGCTTATTACTGATGATTACCTCGCCAGGTTTGATAGCTAACTCCCGCAGGCATTTGCCAAGTGTTTCCAATGCCAGCCCCGCACCATATTTACCGGCAGAATCAAAAACAGGAGTGCCATTCGTAGCTTCTATGTAAGCTTTTACTATCTCCTTTTTCTGCTCATAAGAATACGCTTCATATAAGTTACCCAATAAACTAGTGCCCGCTATTACTCGCGGCAGAGTCATTTTATTCTGCATTCCTTGTTCAACAGTTGTTATACAATATCGCGCTGGAAATAATTTGTTTCCAACAGATGTTATAAGGAAAACGCCTTGCTACACAATTCCTTTAATTTCAAAAACAGAAGCGATATCAGTAGGCATATTATCCGGTAAAGAAATTAGTAAGCCATTGCTTGTGTTTTCCCACTTCAATGTATCATTATATCCCAGCAGGCGAACACCGGTGGCTTGTTTGGATGCTAATGATTTTACTACTACTTGCTTTGTTGGAACGCCCATAGTAGTAGCATACAGGTTGCCTTCTTTTTGTGCAAAGCGCAGGTCTTCGGCAGTGAATGGCTTGCCTTTACCTTCGTTGAAACCTTGTGCACTGAGTGCTGCTGTTGCGAGCATGGCAGGACCTTCGCCCAACACCGTCCAGGGGCGCGTATCGTAGATGCTTTCGCTGTTTACTTTCATCCAGCCGGTAATGCCTTTTACCACTTCCCTTTCATCGCTGTCGATAGTGCCATCGCCTTTCACCGGAATGCTCAGCAACAGGTTGCCGTTTTTACTTACCACATCCACCAAAGTATGCACGACCGTCTTTGCCGTTTTATAATGATGATTTTCAAAAATTCGTTTATCGTAATGCCAGCTACCAATGCAGGTATCGGTTTGCCAGGTATTGGGTTCTATCACGTTGCTTTGACCGCGCTCAATATCCCACACCATGCATTTGCGCTGCTGTTCATTTAATATTTTACCAAAAATGACTGCCTCTAAAGAACCATGCTTTTTAATGCTGCTGTTGTACATGTGTGCAGCAATACGCAGGCCTGCATCGCTCACTGGCCAAAGCGGGAGTGCTGTATCATCAAAATAAACCAGATCGGGCTCATATTTATCAATAAGCTCTATGGTACGGTTGTAAAATTTTTCACAGTATTCTTTCGACGGTGGCGTTACACCATTGCCCCAGTTCCATTGCCGGTGTATCATCCCGTTATCCCAGCTATTTTCACTTAATGGGTGATTTTGCGCATATAATGCCTGCGGGTCATACCCATTCCACCATTTGCCGGCGCCTCGTTGTTTGGTGGTTTTGCCATCGTAAGGCACACCAGCAAGGGGACCATTTTTATCGTAGCGCTGCGCTGTTTCATACCAGCTCCAGGCATGGGCTGCATGCACGCTTACGCCAAAGTGAAGACCATTATTTTTAGCAGCTTTTGCCCAGCCGCCAATGAGGTCTTTCTTAGGTCCGAGTTTTACCGAATTCCAGGGCTGATAAGTGCTGTTGTAATTATCAAAATTATCGTGATGGTTTGCAAGCGCCATAAAATATTTGGCGCCTGCGTTTTTATACAAAGAGACTAATTCTTCGGGGTTCCAGTTCCCGGCTTTCCATTCGTGAATCACATCTTTAAAACCAAATTTGGACGGATGCCCATACTTTTTCACATGATAGTTATATTGATCACTGCCTTCCTGGTACATGCCACGTGCATACCAGTCGCCATACTCAGGCTGGCATTGTGGTCCCCAGTGCGCCCAAATGCCAAACTTTGCATTTTTATACCACTCCGGTGTTTGATACTGTTCCAGCGAAGTCCAGTCGGGTTTAAACGGACCGTCAACATTACGGTTCTGCAAACTCAAGGTAGCAGCATTAAGGTAGGCGTTCTTCATCCATATGGCGGGCATTAAAGCCACTGCATTCTTTATTAATGTTCTTCTGTTCATATGCATCTAATTGAATGGTAGTTTACAATATTCCTAAAAATAATCATCTCTCACATACAACCAGCTTTAATAGCCTGGATTCTGTGTTAGGTTAGGATTGATATCCATTTCTGTTTGTGGTACTGGCCACAGCTCATTGACGCCTTTTTTGAAGTTGCGTTTCTGGTAAATAAAGAAACCATTTTTATCTACCGGATAATCTGTATAATTAGCCGGATCATTAGTCAATTTCATACCCGTGAACTGTCTGTTCAATTCCTCTGCTGCGATTCCCCATCGAAGAATATCGTAATAATGCAACCCTTCAAAGGCAAATTCCACTTCGCGTTCCCTTCTGATTTGCGCTCTTAAATCTGCTGTATTGATAGGTGCTTTCACTGGAGGCATATTTACAGAAGCCCTGCCGCGTACCTGGTTGATGGTAGCGTCCAGCAATGATTGGTCGATAGGAGTGCCTGATTCCATTTCTGATTCCAGGTAGCTCAACAACACTTCTGCATAACGGATGAGTGTAAAATTGCCACCATAGTTCATGAGGTTACCAGAAAAAGTAGAGTCCATGAATTTATTAATGCAGTAGCCACTCCAGTTGTATTTATTCATCCTGTCCGGCGAGCTGGAGCCCGGTGTGGACACAAACAACTGTCCGTTGAAAGTAGTGCGGTTATTAATCATAATAGTATAATTCATCCTCGGGTCTCTGTTGTCGTAAGGGGAAGCCGGATTGTACAAAGGCGACTGATCGATTGTTTTACCATCTGTACATTCAAACGTTTGTACCAACTCGTTGTAGGGCGAAAACTGGTGCCAGCCGCCCCATGTTTCGGGATACAGGTATTGGAGCATCACATGACCGTAAGTATCTTCCAGGAACTGCGAAGCAAGGATGATTTCTTTACTGTCTTTACCGATTTGCATAAACAACTGATGAAAGCCATTTTGATCGATAGCATATACGCCTTCATCAATTACTTTTTTATAACTAGCTGCTGCATCGCTCCACTTCTTTTCTGCCATTTGCACACGACCTAATATTGCCAACGCTGCACCTGCAGTAATACGCCCGGTTTCGCTGTGGGGGCGGGTTGCTGGTAGGTTGGGATAGCTTTCCGTCAACTCGTTTTCTACAAAGCTCCATACATCTGCCTGCGGCGTGCGGGCAATGGTGTTGGCTTCCTCAATAGTTAAGCTGTGTGTAGGCATTGGAACTGCACCATAGTACAATGCAAGGTTGAACAAGTCATACGCTCTTAAGGTACGCACTTCAGCCGTCATCATGGCTTTTGTGCTTTCATCCATTTGTATGTCGCCGATATGATCAAGGAAATTGTTATACTTAGCTATCTTGCTGTAAGTATTGCCCCAGTAAGCACCTACTACCCAATAAGAAGGGTTAACTGTTCCATCTGTTACATGGTCCGGAATTAATTCTTTTTCCGAACCAAAGCCAGCCATCAAATCCAGGTACAGCAGGGAACGTGGCATCCAAAAGGTTTCACCTGTCCAACCGGCACCGATGTTATAGCAACCGGTAAGCGCCAATTGTGCATCTTTTTGTGTTTTCCAGAAAGTAGCATCTGAGATGGCATCTAATGGCTGTTTATCAAAATAATCTTTTTTACAGCTCCCAAAAGCTACTGTTAAGATAAGCAGCCATAAAAAATACGGATTTACTTTTTTATATGATTGATTATTATTTTTCACCTGTTTTGTTTTTTGTTGTTGACAAAAATGATTGAACTGTTTGCATTAGAAGTTGGCGTTGATGCCGAATGTATATACAGTAGTAAGCGGATAAAACTGCGAACCATCGCCAGTT
>JBQCHB010000199.1:0-9112 GCA_051955075.1 Flavisolibacter sp. | reverse complement strand
ATAATAAATGGGCATTTCAAACTCTCTATTATATTCTAAAGGCATTAAGCGAAGCTCCAGTTCTAACGCCCTTTGATATATCACTTCCTGAAACCCATTGCCTAAAGTATTGTGCACTTTAAAGGCCGCACCTATAATCTTTTCTGTAATTGCTCCGTATTTAAATTCGGTCATAACAAATGTTTTCTTAACCTCTCATTCATCCCAGATCTCACAAATATCCCAGTTCAGACATTCAACCAGTTTCTCAAAATCATCTCTCCGTCCGGCGTTAATACACTTTCCGGATGAAACTGCACGCCCTGCACATCGTAGGTTTTATGCTGCAAGGCCATGATGTAGCCATTGTCATCTTTTGCCGTTATTTCCAGTTCTTCAGGAAAATTTTCATCGCTTATAATCCAGCTGTGGTAGCGGCCAACAGAAAACTCATCAGGCAAATTTTTGAAAAGGTCTTGCTGCAAACCATCCTTCACGTTTGACTCCCGATAGCTATCGGAATCACGTTTCACAATTTTAACCGGCATAGCCACGCCATGATACACCGTTGAAAGATTGACCAATTTGCCCCCAAACGCTTCACCAATGGCCTGGTGACCTAAGCAAACGCCAAGTATGGATTTTTTTGTTGCATACTCTTTAATCAAAGGCAAGAGCAAACCAGCTTCAGAAGGAATGCCGGGGCCCGGCGATAAGATAATCTTATCATACTCGGCCACTTTCTCCAATGGAATTTCATCGTTGCGAAATACATCTACTTTATCTTTTACAATCTTGTTCACTAAATGAACCAGGTTGTAAGTAAACGAATCATAATTATCGAAAACCAAAATCTTCATTATTGCTTATTTAATGGTAGCGGCCATTATGATGGCGCTTTTCAACGCATTTAATTTATTATTCACTTCCTGCAATTCACTTTCGGGTTTGCTGGCCGCTACTACGCCGGCACCAGCCTGGTAAATCAGCGTATTGCTTTTGCTTAAAATGGTGCGAATCATAATGGCATGATTGCAGGAACCATTGAAACCAACAAAGCCAATAGCACCGCCATAATAGCTCCTGGGCGATGGTTCATATTCATTAATTAATTGCATGGCCCTGTACTTGGGTGCGCCGCTCAATGTACCAGCCGGAAATGTTTTGAATAAAATCTGGAACGGGTTGGAACTTTCGGGCACATCACCCACCACCTCACTCACCAAATGGATTACATGCGAATAGTATTGTATTTGCCGGTATTGCTCCACATGCACGTTGGTGCAAACAGTGCTCAAATCATTTCTTGCCAAATCAACCAACATCACATGCTCTGCATTTTCCTTTGCATCAATTAACAATTCTTCCGCTCTTTGCTGGTCTACGGCATCATCGCCGGTGCGGCGGAAGGTTCCGGCAATGGGATGCACGACCGCTTTTCCGTTTTTAATAATTAATTGCGCTTCGGGTGAAGAGCCGAGAAGTTTATAGTCGCCGTAATCAAAAAAGAATAAATATGGAGAAGGGTTGATATGGCGCAAAGCCCTGTACACATTGAACTCATCGCCAGCAAACCGTTGTTGAAAACGGCGGCTTAATACAATTTGAAACACATCACCACGGAAGCAACTTTGAATGCCTTTTTTTACGATCTCAATGTATTCTTCATCTTTTAAATTAGAGCTTTCTTCAGATTCGATTGCGAAGGGATAAGTAGGAACATCTTTGCTGTTAATGAGCGATTCCACCACCTCAACTTCGCTTTCTATACCCGCTACTTTATTTTCCAGCAACAACAATTCATCTTTGTGATGATTGATGGCAATAACATATTGGTACAAACGATAGCGGGCCACAGGTATTTTATTGCTGTCGTCATTTGCATCCTTAAACCGGATGGTTTCAAAAAACTGTACGGCATCGAAAGTGAAATAACCAAACAATCCTTGTGCAAACCGGGCAGCTTTCGGATCCTCACTCTCTGCCTCAAAATTTTGCATAAAATGCCACAGCACTTCCTTTAGATCTTCGTTACTCTCCAAAAGAACTTTTTCAGGATTCTGGCCGGGCAGCTTAAACTCCACCACGTTTTTATTCCTGATTTCGATACCGGCCATAGCGTTAATACCGATAAAAGAATAGCTGTTGTCGGCCACATGGCTGTCGGTGCTCTCCAAAAGAATCGTGTCTCTGAAACGGTCTCTCAGGCGGAGGTAAATGCCAACCGGCGTGTACACATCAGCCAGCATTTTTTTAACCGTGGTTTTAAGCAGAATTTTTTTGCCCCCAGCTTCCTTAAAGGGGTGACTTAGACTTGAGCTTCCTTTCGTATCTACTAACATTTATAATGAATTACTCTTAAAACGATAACATTGCGACAAATAAAAAAGCCCCAATATGGGGCTCTGAATATGATAGATAAACTATGGCAATAGCTTTACAGAACCCCGTTTGAGTTTGTATGCCACCACCAATGTTTATTGATTACTTGTTTCATTTCAATGCAAATATGCAAAGGGCACGGCATTTGACAAAATTATTTTTTAGCTAAAAAAACAGTTATGCTTATTCAACAGAAAGAAACTGATACAAAAGGTATGTTTTTCATTCAGGACGAAGATGGCGGTGCGGTGGCTGAATTGCTTTATTTGAAAAGACTGCCTTCGGTCATGATCATTGAACATACAGAGGTGAATGATGAATTGAAAGGCCAGAATGTTGGCTATCAATTAGTGAATGCAGCTGTAGAGCATGCCCGCCTGCATGGCTGGAAAATTATCCCTACTTGCCCATTTGCAAAAGCTATTATTAATAAAAAAATGGAGTTTCAGGATGTGCTGATGCAATGATGTAAAACTTTAAGAAACCGGCATGCAGCCTTCGCAATATTTTTATCCTCTATCTTCTTTCAGTTGTTAAAACAATTTTTTAAGTTTAAAAGTGGAATAATCTTAGTTGTTTTTAATGTAAGAAACAGCTTTTACCAAACTCATCAAATAACAAACTTATGAAAGCAATAATATTATTATTAACATTATTTAGCATAAGCAGTTTTGATACTACCAGTAGCGCAGATGCCATTATAGGCGTATGGAAAAATGGAAGTGGCAAAGGCCATGTACAGATCTATAAGAACAATGGCAAGTACTACGGTAAGATCGTTTGGCTGAGAGATGCATTGGATGCTAACGGAAGGCCAAAGGTTGACCGCAAAAACGAAAATCCGGATAAGAGAAATACACCACTGATTGGCCTTGTGATGCTGAAAGACTTCGAGTATGATGATGGAGAGTGGAATGGCGGCCATATTTATAATCCTTCTGATGGAAAAGAATACAAAGCCTATATGAAAATGGATGGTTACAAAACGCTTAATGTTCGTGGCTATGTAGGCATTTCCTTATTTGGGAAAACAGATGTGTGGACGAGAGTGAGGTAGGTTGAGCAGTTGACAAGTTGAGAGGTTGATAAGTTCATAAGTTTACGGGTTCACGAGTTGGTTTCGTAATTTAGCAGGTCTCAAATTTTATCGAACATCGAACATCGAACATCGAACATCGAACATCGAACATCGAACATCGAACATTCTCTTTTCTTATCTTTCCTTCATGAAAACCTGCCTCCTGTTTTTCCTGTTGCTGTTCACGTTTACAACATTTGCACAAACAGACAGTTTCTACCTGCTCAAACCCGATCGTGTTTTTGATGGCGAACAAATGCACAGCGATTGGATCGTGTTGGTGAAAGGAAACAAGATAGAAGCTGTTGGCTTCATGAATTTTAAGCTGCCTTCCAACACAAGAGTTATCGAATTAAAAGGCACAACACTCTTGCCTGGATTGATTGAAGGCCACTCTCATCTTTTCTTACATCCTTATAATGAAACGAATTGGAACGACCAGGTGTTAAAAGAAAGTCGTGCAGAAAGAACAGCAAGAGCCGTAACACATGCAGAAGCAACACTGGCGGCAGGCTTTACAACCGTTAGAGACCTGGGAACCGAAGGTGCTATGTATGATGATGTAGGCTTGAAACACGCCATTGAAAAAGGCGTTGTGCCCGGCCCACGAATGATTGTAGCCACACGAGCTATTGTAGGCAAAGGCGCATACGGTCCTAATTTCGGCAATCCTGATATTGATTTGCCACAAGGCGCTGCAGAAGCAGGCAATGCAGATGAACTGGAAAAAGAGGTAAGAACCCAAATTGGCAAGGGCGCAGACATTGTAAAAATATACACGGATTACAGGTGGGGAAAAGATGGGGAAGCTGCGCCTACTTTTACGCAGGAGGAAATTGCCCAAGCGGTAACTATTGCCAAAAGCAGCGGCCGCAAAGTGGCTGTTCATTCTTCAACCAAAGAAGGCATGCGCCGTGCCGTTTTAGCTGGTGTAGCAACCATTGAACATGGCGATGATGGCGACGATGAACTGTTCGAATTGATGAAAGAAAAAGGCGTAGCGCTGTGTCCCACATTAGCAGCCGGCGACGCCATTTTGCAATACAACGGCTGGAAAAAAGGAGTTGACCCTGAGCCTGCACGCATTGCTGCTAAAAAGAAAAGTTTTCAATCTGCCTTAAAAAATGGCGTCACCATTTGCATGGGTGGCGATGTAGGTGTATTTACACATGGCGAAAACTGGCGTGAAATGGAGTTGATGGTTGATTACGGAATGAATGCCATTGATGTATTGAAATCGGCTACTTCTGTTAATGCCAGTGTATTTGGCTATGCAGAAAAAATTGGCAGCATCAAAAAGGGAATGCTGGCTGATGTTATTGCAGTGCAGGGCGATCCTTCAAAAAATATTAAGGACATCCGCAATACTGTTTTTGTAATGAAGAATGGAGTGATTTATAAGCTAAGAGATTAAGGGAGAAGGAGAAAAACGCTATGTGTTTCCTTTTTAGACTTTCTTTTCTTTACGCTTAGGTCAAGGTTGTATAAACAATTCCTGTATTCTTTCTTTTTTCAGGTAAAAGCTACCGCTAAGGTTGTCGCTGGTTTGCCAAACACCATCTACATAATTTTTCCTCTTGTTGATGTGGCCTTTCATTGTAAATTCTTTACCATCGGGGGTTTGGTAAGAAAACTGCAAAACACTATCTCCCTGAAGCTCATACGTGCCGGTGAATTTATTACTTTCAATTACATCGCCATTGTATAGTTCGATATGGCTCCGATCTTCAAACCTCACTAAAACTTTTTCACGGGTATTATCAGTTTTGTAAACGCCTGTCCAAATGCCATCTACGTCATTAACTTCTTTACCTGTAAAACTCGTCAGAAGAACGCCGGCCAGTAAACAAACTATCGTTTTCATAACTCACCATTTAATTCCACATATTTAAAAAGTAATAACAATTGTGCCAAAGAATTGAGCAAGGCCATACTAACTTTGAAGAAGGATAGTTTCAAAGATGATCATGACATCAATAGAGAAATATCTTGTTAGAGAAATTAATGTTCCAGCGCAAGATAAGAGCACAATAGCATTGTTGCTGATGAATGGAGCGTCGCAACAGAACTTTAATTCGTGTTACAAAAGCTGGCAAATAAAATCTAACCCCCAACACTACCTGCAGCAATAGCCATGTAGCGATCCAGAACGTTTTGTCACAGAATGCCTTTGGTAGAAGGTAAATAATTTTTCAGCGGATCTCTTTTTACAGCCATCTTGATGGCTTTGGCAAAGGCTTTAAAAATTGCTTCTATTTTATGGTGTTCATTCTCGCCTCTGCATTCAATATTCAAATTGCATTTTGCCGCATCGGAAAAAGATTTAAAAAAATGGAAGAACATTTCGGTTGGCATATCGCCTACTTTTTCCCTGCTGAATTGTGCGTTCCACACAATCCAGTTACGACCGCCAAAATCAATCAACACTTTTGCCTCGGCTTCATCCATTGGCAAAGCAAAACCATAACGTTCCGTTCCCTTTTTATTGCCCAATGCCTTTGCAAAAGCTTCTCCTAATGCAATACCTGTATCTTCGATGGTATGGTGTTCATCAATATGCAGATCACCTGCGGTGTGTACGGTTAGATCAACCATGCCGTGTCTTGCAATCTGGTCAAGCATGTGATCAAAAAAGCCTAAACCTGTTTGAATCGTTGCCTTACCACTTCCATCCAAATTCAATTCAATATTGATTTCTGTTTCCGACGTTTTGCGGGTATGTTTTACAAGTCTTTGTCCGAGCTTTAAAAATTCGTAAATGTCTTTCCAATCTGTTGTTGTAAGCGCCGTCACTTCATCCAGCGCTGCTTCCGAATCTTTTACTTCGCTGCCACCAAGCGAAGGATCATTTCTTAACCAAATAGCTTTGCAACCCAGGTTCTTGGCTAATTGCACATCGGTAATGCGATCACCAATAACATAAGAGTGCTCTATGTCGTATTCAGGGTTGTTTAAGTATTTGGTGAACATGCCAATGCCGGGCTTCCGTGTCGGCAAATTGTCTTCCGGAAAACTGCGATCAATTAACTCTTCAGAAAAAATAACGCCTTCGTCAGCAAAAGAGCTCATGATCAAATTATGCGGCGGCCAAAATTGCGCTTCAGGAAATTTATCTGTGCCCAGTCCGTCCTGGTTTGAAACCAACACCAATTCATAATTCAATTCTTCTGCAATTTTACACATGTATTTAAAGACATGTGGATAGAATGCAACTTTATCAAGGGAATCAACCTGGTAAAATGGTGGCACTTCCTGTACCAGTGTTCCATCCCTGTCAATGAATAAAACTCTTTTTGCCCTATGTATGTTTGGCTGGTCCATGCTTAGTAATTTTTATATTCTTTCAAAGTTTGAAGCAGTTGCTGATCCTGCTGTGGTGTGCCCACTGTTATACGCAAACAATCTTCACATAAGATCACATTACTTCTGTTGCGGACTATGATACCTTTTTCTTTCAAATAATTATAAGCTGCTGTAGCATCATTCACTTTTGCTAAAACAAAATTGGCATCAGATGGAAACACTTTTTCTACAAAAGGCAATTGCACTAATTCTTTCACCAACACTTCTCTCTCCTTTATTGTCTCCTTGATCATGGCATTCACATCTTCCAAATTATCCAATGCCTTCAATGCCAGTTCCTGCGTAGCCTGGTTAATATTATATGGAGGTTTGATCTTGTTTAAAATATCAATGATCTCTGTTGAAGCAAAATTGACGCCTAAGCGCAAAGCCGCCAATCCCCATGCCTTTGAGAAAGTTTGCATCACCACCAGATTGGGATAATCTTTTAACTCTGCTAAAAATGAACGATGGCGGCTATAGTTGATGTAAGCTTCATCAATCACTACCATGCCTTCAAAATTATTAAGCACCATTTCTATATCCTCTCTTTCCAAACTATTACCGGTGGGATTGTTGGGAGAACATAAAAAAACAAGCTTTGTATTTTCATCAATAGCATTTTCAATGCCTTCAAGATCCAATTGATAATTGGTCAACAAAGCAACTTCTTTTACTTCCACATCATTAATGTGTGCATACACTTCGTACATGCCATAAGTGGGCGGGCAAATAATGATGTTATCTTTTTGTGGGTCGCAAAATGCACGAATTAAAAGATCAATACACTCATCGCTGCCATTACCCAAAAGCATATTTTCTGCCGCAACATTTTTTATAGATGCAATCTTCTTTTTTAATTCCCATTGCAAAGGATCGGGATAGCGGTTGTACCATTTGGTTAATGGTGAACCAAAACTATTTTCATTGGCATCCAAAAATATTTTGGCCGTGCCGCTGAATTCACTGCGGGCTGAAGAATAAGGCTTAAGTTTTTTAATATTGTTTCTTACAAGTCTATTAAGATCAAAATTCATTTCGTGCGCATTTAAATTGTAGCTCCTTTATTTCCTTGAAATCATAGTTCAGACAATCGAACCTTTACCGCATTAGCATGAGCGTCCAGTCCTTCTGCTTCCGCCATCGCCATCACGGTGTTTGCAATTGTATCGACCCCTTCCTTCGTTAACTTTTGATAGGTAATTTTTTTTACAAAACTATCTACACTAACACCACTATAAGCCTTTGCAAATCCATTAGTAGGCAAAGTGTGATTCGTTCCACTTGCATAGTCGCCAACACTTTCAGGTGAATAATTTCCAATGAATATGGAACCGGCATTGATAATTTTTTCAGCAATGGCATCAGCATTTCTACAACTGAGGATCAGGTGCTCGGCCGCATATTCATTTACGAGATCAATAGCTTCATCCGCATTTTCAATAACAATTGCCTTGCTGTTCTCCAGCGCCTTTTGTGCTAAATCCTTTCTTGGCAATTGTTGCAACTGCAATTCAAGTTCTTTCAAACAACTACTAACTACAATCGCTGAACTACAAACCAGCAACACCTGGCTATCTGCTCCATGCTCGGCCTGCGACAATAAATCTGCCGCAACAAACGAAGGTATTGCCGTTTCATCGGCTAACACACACACTTCACTGGGACCCGCAGGCATATCAATAGCCACGCCCTGCATTTGCACCAATTGCTTTGCAGCTGTTACGTATTGATTACCCGGGCCGAAAATTTTATATACTGCCGGAATAGATTCCGTTCCACAGGCCATGGCTGCAATGGCTTGTGCACCGCCAACTTTAAAAATCTTTGTTACACCAACCAATTGCGCTGCGTATAAAATTGCCGAATGAATTTTTCCGTCTTTACCGCAAGGTGTACACAAAACAATTTCTTTACAACCCGCCAGCCTGGCAGGGATGCCAAGCATTAAAACAGTTGAAAACAGCGGGGCAGTTCCACCAGGAATATACAGGCCCACTTTTTCAATGCCAACACCTTTGCGCCAACATTGAACGCCGGGCAAGGTTTCAATTATTTCCGGCTGGCTAATTTGTGCACTATGAAATTTTTCAATATTGGTTTTAGCTTGTTGAATCGCTTGTTTTAGCGTTTCGCTTAATTCGTTTGCGGCTTCTGTAATTTCTGTTTCGCAAACTTGAAAGCTCTCCAACCACACGCCATCAAACCTCTGCGTTAGTTCTTTTATAGCAGTATCACCCTCTTGCTTTACGCTATTAAAAATATCTTCAACAGAAGATAGAACAACGCTGTTTTCAACATAAGGCCGCTGTAACAGACCTTTCCATTCTT
>JBQCHB010000198.1:0-3503 GCA_051955075.1 Flavisolibacter sp. | reverse complement strand
CCGGGTTTCAATAGCACGTAGGTGAAAAAATTAGAGCCCATCCATGAGTCAGATTTGGCATTATCCATACTTAACATCGAAGCAAACAAATCAAAATGAAAATGTGAATTTTCAGGCACGTTGCCCATGATGCCCGTTACTTTAAAAGAAACATTTTTATTGTCAGGAAAGGCTAAAGTTTTTCCCAGAGCATCCTCATTCCCAAAATATTTTTTTGCAATCGATTTTGAAATAATAATGGTGTTAGGTTGTTGTAATGCAGTTTTTGCATCACCTTCAATAAGCGGAAGCGTGAAAATGCTGAAGAAGTTCGGGTCAACGAAAGCCATTTCATCATCCTTAAAAATTTTGCCTTTATAGATTATTTTTGGTGCTCCGCCTACCTGCAACCGGGTTGCATCCTGCACTTCAGGATAGTCGTTTTTCATGGTTTCTGCTACGGGAGGCATTACATTGGCTTCGAAGATTTTTCCGCCATTGATGTCGGCCTTAAAAACAATCCGTACAATTCTGTCGGCGTTTTTATTAAAGCGGTCAAAGCTCAATTCATTTTGCACATACATCATAATGATGAAACATGTCGCAATACCGAGTGATAAGCCAAAAATATTGATGAAAGAAAACGTTTTATGCCTCATCAAATTTCGCCAGGCGATTTTAAAATAATTCTTTATCATTTTATTTTCGTTTATAGATAACCGTTATATATAGTAAAGCAATAAATAACCTCATTTTTATTTTTCACATTTTCAAATTTTCCCATTAGCATATTAGCTAATCAGCTTACCAGCACATTATTCACTTCTCAAATTTTTTACAGGGTTCAATGAAGCAGTTTTAAGACATTGGAGTCCCACGAAAATAAAAGCCGCCATAAAAACAGAACCGCCTGCAAATAAATAGGGCGTAATACTTTGTTCAACCCGGTACGCATAGCTTTGCAGCCAATGATTTACCAATGTGTACGCAAGCGGCCATGCAATTATATTTGCTATAAGAATAAGCCATGCATATTCTTTTATAAATAACAAAATGATATTTTTTATTCCTGCTCCCAACACTTTTCTAACCGCAATTTCTTTGCTGCGCTTAGCGAGCGTAAATGCAACCACACCAAAAATTCCCATAAAAACAATAAGAAGATTTAGAATGGTAGCAATGTCTGCGGCTGATTTTAATTGCAGCTCAGATTTGTAAAGTGATTGAAAATTATCATCCATAAAACTGTATTCAAATGGAGAAGCAGGCAATAGAGATTTCCATTTTTCTTTTACCTGGTTAATTGCAGCCGTTATATTTGATGAATTTAATTTGACCGTAAGAAAGCGGTAAGCCAAAGCATCTTCTATATTCGTAAATGCCACAGGTTCGATTTTTTGTTGAAGACTTGAATAATTGTAATCTTTCACTACGCCGCTCACCGTAAGCATCACATCGGCAGAGACCCATTTTATTTGTTTACCAATTGCTGTTTCATCCGTTAGTCCAAGCGCTTTTGCGGCAGATTCATTTAATACCACCTGCCCGGAAATGCTAGCTCCTTGCTGGTTAAAGAAAGTGCCGGATTTAAGATGCAAGCCAAACGTAGCAGCATAGTCTTTATCTGCTATGGTTCCGGATATAAAAACCGGCTGATTGTTGCTGCTTCCTACAGGCAACAAATCAATAGCATTCGGTGGCTTTCTGTCTGGAACTTCAAATGACAGCGAAGCATCTTTTACAACAGAAAGTTGTTGTAACGCCGATTTTATATTTTCCATTCTTTTCACACCGGCAGAATCCCATTGTTTGGGCAAAGCATTTATGACCATCAATTGGTCTTTATTGTATCCAAGGTCTTTATTGAAAACATAAGAAACCTGCTTCGAAACATTCAAAGCGCTGATGAAAACAACAATCGCGATAGTGAATTGAACCACAAGCAGGATTTTACGAAGCATTAGACCATTTTTCGCAGAATCCATTTTTCCTTTTACTGCATGCAACACATTCGAAGCGCTTAAAACAAACGCCGGATAAATTCCGGAAATCAATCCAACCATAAGAACAAGTAAAGTGAGTAATAGAAATTGATAAAAAGTAAATTCCCAGAAGTGAACAAAAGTGCTATTCAAAATATTTTCAAAAGTGGGTCGAAGCAATTCATAAAGAGCTATTGAGACAATTGCAGAAATGAAAGTTAACAATAGCGCTTCCGTAATAAATTGCCTGATAAGTTGTCTTCTTGCGCCTCCAAATACTTTTCGCAGGCCTATCTCTTTTAATCGGTAAGAAGAAATGCCGATATTAATATTTATAAAATTGATGATTGCCATCAGCAAAATAAATATTGCTACCAGCGAAAGTGTGGTAATCATTTTTTGAACTGAGCTGCTTCCCGAATAATAGCTTTTTACAGGAGCAAGTTGTACCTGGAGATTTTGCTGTATTGCCTCAGGCGTGTATTTCGCAAGAATTTGCTTTAAGGGCTTTTCTAAATTTTGCGGAAAAATTCCTTTTTGCAATTCAACCATTCCTACTTCAAATACCTGGTTCCAATTGTCGGCGCCATCACCGCCGAGGTAATATCGATTGCCCACAGACGGAACGAAGACGTTGTATTCATCACCTACAAGATTAAAAACAGAATTATAGAAAATGTCTTTTAAAACCGCAGAAATTGTATAGTCCTGGTGTTCATTATTTACAGTCGTTAAAACAGAAATCCTTTGTCCAATTGCATCTTTTTTCCCAAACAGCTTTTGCGCCATAGACTCCGTAATCACAGCGGAATTGTTATTTTGAAAAGCTTGTTTTGGATTGCCATACAAAACCGAAAGTCCATACATACTTACGAAAGTTGTATCTCCAATGGCTATATTTTCTTTAAAATGCTTGTCACCCGCAGATACCACATTGGTGACGGGATTGTATCGGTAATAATTGGCAACTAAATTCGGATATTCGGCTTTCAAAGTTTTGGCAAGCGGGCCAAGAGTAGTAATATCAAGCCCCATATCCTTCGTCTTCCATTTGCTTTTAAGGATGTACTGATTCTCCAGGTTTTTAAGATGGCTGTTTACAGCCTCCTGGTTCAGAATATAAGTGCCGATAATAATTGAAAAGGTGATGCCAATAGCAAGGCATAAAATATTAATCAGGGAAAATAATTTATGAGCTGTAAGATGGCGGATGGCTATTTTGAAATAATTTTTGAACAATTTATTCTCGTTTATGGGTGACTGTTATATAATTGATTTTATACAGTGAATCAACAAATAATCTGAATTCTTATTTTCTCTTTTCGTTTAAACCGTGGTCCGACCTTCGATACCGACCGACACTATTTTTCCACATCAACTAATCGCGCATCAATCACTCACTCCTCAGGCTCTTTACGGGATTTGCTATTGCTGCTTTTATAGACTGGAAACTCACTGTTATTAAAGCTATCAAAAGAGCGAGCAAAGCAACCACTACAAAAATCCACCAACTAATATGAATTCGGTAAGCAAAGCTTTGCA
>JBQCHB010000197.1:0-8609 GCA_051955075.1 Flavisolibacter sp. | reverse complement strand
CTCGCTCACCGGACGTTTCATATCTTCTTCAAATCGGAGATCACGATTGGTAAGAATGCCTGCCAGTTTGCCACCGCCATCAACAATAGGAATTCCACCGATCTTATTTTCACGCATCAAACGCAATGCATCGCCAATGGTAGCATCAACAGGCAGTGTGATGGGATCGATGATCATTCCGCTTTCGCTGCGTTTTACACGACGCACTTGGTCGGCCTGTTTTTCGATGCTCATGTTTTTGTGCAAAATGCCAATGCCACCTTCCCGTGCCAATGCAATAGCCAATGAAGCTTCTGTAACAGTGTCCATAGCTGCGGAAAGCATGGGAACGTTGAGCGTAATGTCTTTGGTTAATTTGGTTTTGATGTCAACATCGCGGGGCAGGATTTCCGAAAAAGCCGGAACCAGCAATACATCGTCGAACGTTAAACCTTCAATAAAATTTTTTGTAGTGGAGTTTGTTGCCATGTGCAAAGATAGACCGCAGAGGAATATGATTGAAAACGGATTAACAGGATTTTAGATTTTGCATGTGCAGCCCAATTACTTTATAAAAACTGTACTTAAGAATAAAACTAAACTTATAGAAAATATATACAGCCTATATACCACGCAGAGTTATACTCGTCTACTAACTTCTTAGCAATAACATTGCGCCTTTGATAAAGGAACTTGTAGTTTAAGATAACTACCAATACCATAGTAACTAAGCAAGGAACTAATCGAATTTCAATAAAAGAAAGACTGTTTTTTTTAAAAATGGCTGAAACTGTAGCAAAGTTTATAAAAAGAAGAATGCTTAACAGGTATAATGCATTTGTCCATGGCATTGTTGTACCACTTAAAAAACATTTTAATCCGAAGTACAACTTTTTCATTAAATAAGTTTATACATCTTTCCCGGCATGCTTCCTACAACACCCTGCAATTCTAAATTTAAAATAGCGGCGGCTACAGCACTGCTGTTTAATCCACTACTCAGATTAATTTCATCAATATGCATGGCTTCTTTTTGCTGTAACAGGTGGACAATGAGTTTTTCTTCTGCGGAAAGTTCAATGAAAAGTTCTTTTTGTTTTTTAGGCTTCATTTTCTTTTCGGTCCAACCCATTACCTGCAGAAATTCATCGGCGTCAGTTAGTAAAATGGCCTTATTGTTCTTAATCAAATGATTACAGCCACTGCTTTTACTATCCGTAGTGCGGCCCGGAACGGCAAATACATCACGGTTATAAGCATCCGCTAATTTAGCCGTGATCATGCTGCCACCTTTGGTGTTGGTCTCTATTACAACTGTTGCATCGCATAGGCCGGCAACAATCCTGTTACGTAAAGGGAAATTGTGTTTGTCAGGCTTAGTGCCGCTAAAGAATTCGCTTAGCAATCCTCCATCATGTTTTATCATGTCTTTGGCAAGATTGGTGTTTACCGATGGATAAATCTTATCAAGCCCATGGCCTACTACGCCAACAGTAGGTAAATTATTTTTTAAGGCTGCTTTGTGCGCAAATGCGTCAATGCCCAGCGCCAGGCCGCTAACAATTAAAACTTGTTGTTCGAACAAATCTTTTACAAAGTCTTCTGTAAACTGTTTGCCATAATCAGTATAGTTTCTTGTGCCGACTATGCCTACAATTTTAGAAACATTCAAATCGGCTGTGCCTTTATAAAACAAAATAGTAGGAGAGTCATAGCAGTTTAGTAAACGCTGGGGATAATCATTATCAGTTAAGAATAGGGTTTTGATCTTGTATTTCTCGATGAATTTTATTTCTTCTTCTGCCGAATGAAAATCATTAAATTCTTTAATCGACTTTGCTTTTACCAATCCGATGCCTTCAATTTTATCTAATTCACTTTGCCTTGCTTTAAAAATGGAAGAAGCACTGCCAAAGTGTTGCAGCAATAACTTGGCTTGCACATCGCCAATGTTAGGAACAAGTGTTAAGGATAATTGATAAAGCAGTTCGTTGGACATAAGAAGTTAGCTGATAAGAGTTTGATTTCTCTAATATAACCATCATCAGCCAACTATCATTATTTAGAAATTATCTTCAGTTCAGTCCTGCGGTTTTGTGCCCGCCCTTCTTCAGTGCTGTTATCTGCAATGGGTTTGGTAGCGCCAAAACCTTTAGCAATCAATCTTGTTAATGAAATGCCTTTGCTGTTCAAATAGCTTACAACTGATTTGGCACGGTTCTCAGAAAGCTTTTGGTTATCTGTAGCCGAACCTACGTTATCCGTATGTCCTTCAATCTGAATTTTTACGGCTGGGTTATCCTGCAACAATTGAACAACCTTGTCCAATTCAATTTGCGATTCAGGTTTCAATTCGTACTTGTTTACGTCAAAGAAAATATTGCGTAATACAATGGCCGCATTAACCTCAATCGGCTGCAAGGGAATGTTTTTTTCGTAGGTAGAATCCGGTGCTTTTTCTTTCAGTGAATAATTATCCGAATAAAATAAATAGCCCCTGCGGTTAACGTTGAAAGCGTAATCTTTTCCAACAGGCAGCGTAATTAAATAATTGCCTGTTTCATCTGTTTGCACACGTGAAATAATTTGCTTTGAAGCAAGATCAATCAGTTCAACCGTTGAAGGCAAGCCTGCCGATGTTTGCTTATCAAACACTTTTCCTTTTACCCACAAAGTTTTTGCAGGTCGAACATCTTCACGCAGTTCAAAACTGTAAATATCCAAGCCGCCTTTGCTGTCATTTCTGTCACTTGCATAATAAGCAGTTTTGCCATCTGCTGCAATGAACAGAGTGCCTTCATGCTCAATGGTATTAATTGGATATCCCAGGTTTTCGGGCTTGCCCCATTTGCCATCATTTCCTTTGCGTACTACAAAAAGATCTTCTTCGCCATAGCCTTGCAAACCTGTAGAAGTAAAATATAAGGTTTGATTATCGGCGTGAATAAATGGCGCAGATTCATCACCCGCCGTATTGATGTCGGCACCTAAATTTTCAGGTTCGCTCCATTTGCCATTTTGTTGTAAATGCGAAACATAAATATCGCTGCCGCCATAACCGCCAAACCTTCTGCTGGCAAAATATAAATCTCTTTTATCGGGAGAAAGACAAGGCTGTGATTCCCATTGATCAGAATTGATTTTATTACCTAAGTTGATAGCTTCGCTCCAGCCATCATTAGTCAGATAAGAAATATACAAATCACAATTGCCGAAGCCATCGGGCCTGTTGCAGCCTGTAAATACCAGCCAGTTACCATCCTGGGAAATGTTTTGCGCTCCTTCGTTTTGTGGCGTGTTAATGCTGCCGTTCAAGCGAAAAGCTTTGTCCCAGCTATTGCCATTTTTTTTGACTGCAAAAAAATCTTCGTTGAAATTGTTTAATCTGCGGGTAAAGATTAAACTGCTGCCATCAATAGGCATGGAGGGAAAATATTCCGATTCGGAGGAGTTGACGTTATCGCCTAAGTTTTGTGGCGCAAAAACATAGTTATTGTCAGGATGATTCTTTGCATAGTCAACAGCAAACTGGAAACTCTTGCGGCGATATTCAGCCGCTTTTTTTGTGTTGCTATTTAAATTTTGTTTCGATAAAAGTGCATTGATTGCACTAAGCGCCTTTTCAAAATTGCCCATGCCTGCTAAATTGATAGAGTAGGGCAAGCGAAAATCGGAAGTATAGCTTGAATCAATGGCAAACGCTTTTTCGTAGTAAACGGTGCTTTGCTGATAATTTTTTATTTGCCCATATACACCAGCCAAAGACAAATAGGCTTCAATATAATTAGGATCTTTTTGAATTGACTGCTGCAATAATTCTATAGCATCATTGAACTGATTACCCTGCGCCTTTTCAATGCCCTGGTTATAAAGTTCAATTGCTTTTTTATTGATTTTAGACGGATCGTATTGGGCAAGTGAAGTGTTAGAAATAAGAATGACAAGAGAAAAAATTATAAGACACAGGTTTTTCATCTGATGAAGTTAAAAACAATTCTTATAGAATGAAACCTGCAATGAGTTTTAACAAAAAATCAATTTACTACGAGAGTTTTTACGCCCATCTAAGGAACGTTGATGTATTTATGTATTTGCAATGATAGCTGCCATTGCGGATGTGCTTTTATGTAATCAATGATCAAGGGTGTAATGGCTGAAGCTTTGCTCCATTCGGGCTGCAAGTATAATTTGCATTGTGGTGAAACCTGCGCCGCCCATTGCTCGGCCCACGTGAAATCAGATTTATTGAACACAACGATTTTTAATTCGTTTGCGTGAGGAACTACTTCTGCTAGCGGCGCTTTAAATTTTTTTGGTGAAAGTGTGATCCAATCCAGCTCGCCGGACAAGGGAGAACTGCCCGATGTTTCAATATGTGTTCTCAAACCTGCGTTATGTAATTGTTTTGTTAGTTCAGTTAAATCACGCATCAATGGTTCACCGCCGGTGATGACAACAATTTCAGCAGGTGTCTTCTTAACCGTAAATATTAAATCTTCAATTTTATGCAAAGGGTGTTTGCCTGCATCCCAACTGTCTTTTACATCACACCATACGCAGCCTACATCGCAGCCGCCCAGCCGTATAAAATAAGCTGCCTTTCCCTGGTGGAACCCTTCGCCTTGTAAGGTGTAAAAGTGTTCCATTACAGGAAGCGTTGCAACAAACTTAAGTGTTATGTTATCTGTCAAATTCAATTGTCAATAAGAGTAATTAATATTTTTTCGTGATAATCTGTCAATCAACTTGTCAACTTATCAGCCTTCTCTTCATAGTGCTTCAAAGCGCATGCCTTAAATGTATTTTTCATGAGAGCTGCAATAGTCATGGGTCCAACTCCCCCTGGCACAGGTGTGATGTAAGAACACTTAGGCGCTACTTTTTCATAATCCACGTCACCACGAATGCGATAGCCCGATTTTTTTGAAGCATCGGCCACTCTTGTAATACCCACGTCAATAATTACAGCGCCTTCTTTTACCATGTCTTCCGTTACAAACCCAGGTTTGCCTAAGGCCGCAACAATAATATCGGCCGACAAACAAAACTCTTTCAGGTTTTTTGTATGCGAATGGCAAATAGTAACTGTACAATTACCAGGGTTGCCACTACCACTTAATAAAATGCTCATGGGCCTCCCCACAATATTGCTCCTGCCTACAACTACGGCATGTTTTCCTTTCGTATCAATTTTGTAATGTTCCAGCAAAAGCATAATACCATAAGGCGTAGCTGGAATAAATGTTGATTGCCCTAAAACCATTTTGCCTACATTGCCTGGATGAAACCCGTCCACATCTTTGGCGGGATCGATAGCATTAATCACCTCTTCGGCAGAAATATGTTCAGGCAATGGAAGCTGCACCAAAATGCCATCCACATCAGGATCGGCGTTTAACTCAGCTATTATATCTAAAAGCTTAAGAGAAGAAATTGTGTCCTCAAGCCGTATCAGCGTTGATTTAAATCCCACCTCTTCGCAGGCTTTTACTTTCGATGCTACATAGGTTTCGCTGGCACCATTATTTCCAACAAGTACAGCCACTAAATGCGGTACCTGCTTGCCTCTTGCAGCCAACTGCGCTACTTCTAATTTTAATGAGTCTTTGATCGCCTGAGATGCTTCTTTGCCGTTTAAAATTTGCATGGCGCAAAAGTAAGAAAGCCGCCATTGGCAAAACAAACTTTATCATTTATCTTAACAACAAACTAATTGTGTGAAAAAATGTCTGCTTTACTGCACGTGCTTTTTTCTTAACTGTTATGCAACGTATGCACAAACGATTAAAAGACCTGTTACTTCCGCATTCACCCGCATAAACACCTACAGCACTTTACATGCTAATGCATTTTCCTTTAGCGGCAACCAGGCTGCCTTGGCTGGCATTGAAAATGTATCGGCCGGTGTTTACAGTGAAAAAAGATTTTTGCAAAAAGAACTAAGCATGTACGCGGCAGCTGTTGCTTTGCCAACAACATCTGGAAACTTTGGAGTGAAGGCTGATTATTTTGGCGATATTTCTTACAACGAAACGGGGTTAGGACTAGCCTATGCAAAAAAGCTGGGCAGTAAAATAGATGTTGGCGTTCAATTCAATTACTATTCTTTTAAAACTGCTGGTTACGGAAAGGCATCGGCTATTAATGCCGAAGGAGGAATGATTTTACATCTTACGGATGAATTAAATATTGGCTTCCATGTGTACAATCCCACTAGTGTAAATGTTGGAAAAACCGGGGAAGAAAACTTGCCCGCTATTTATGCTGCAGGATTGGGTTATGATGTTTCTTCGAGATTTTTTATTGGTGCAGAAATAGAAAAAATAGAAGATCAGCCGGTAAATGTAAATACCGGTGTGCAATATTATTTTGATGAAAAAATGTTCGCAAGCGCAGGCATTGCTTCGGCTACGTCGGTTTATTATTTAGGATTTGGTATAGCAATTAAGCGTATGCAGCTCAATGCAGTTGCCTCCGTTCACCCGCAATTGGGTATCACTCCCGGACTGATGTTGTTGTTTAGTGCAAACAATAAAAGCAAGCAACCATAGTGAATCGATTTTTTTGCATACTAAGTTTTGTTTTAATAACCAATGTTGCCTTGGCGCAGGAGGTACCGGTAAAAACCCAACAGCAATTAGAAAATCTGGCCGATGCTACAGAAAACGAAGACCTGGAAGACGACAGCTATTTGCAGCAATTGAGTTATCTAAAAAAGCACCCTCTCGATTTGAACACTGCTACTGTTGGGGAACTGCAAACTATACGTTTTCTTACCGATTTGCAGATCAATAATTTTATTGCTTACAGAAATTTTTTGGGAAAATTTATCGACGTTTACGAGTTGCAGGCAGTTCCTACTTTTGATTTATTAACCATTAATAAATTGCTTCCTTACATAACATTGGGGGCTGCTGTTCCAGTAAAAGAAAACTTTTTGTCGCGGTTCAAAAATGGCGATAACAGTTTATTGTTTAGGGTGTCGAGGGTTTTGGAAAAATCGATAGGTTATGATACGTCGCGATCGAATCATTATTTAGGCGACAGAAATCGCTTGCTGTTGCGTTATCGTTATCAGTACAAAGATTTATTGCAATATGGTTTTGTAGCCGATAAAGATGCGGGCGAACAGTTTTTTAAAGGAGCACAAACGCAGGGCTTCGATTTTTATTCTTTTCATTTTTTTGTGAGAAGGTTGGGTAAAATAAAATCTTTAGCCATTGGCGATTATACTTTGAATTTGGGCCAAGGGCTCATTCAATGGCAATCGTTAGGCTTTGGAAAAAGTTCGGAGATCATGAGCATTAAAAGACAATCGCCTGTGCTACTACCGTATCGTTCTCCCGGAGAATTTAATTTCAACAGAGGGCTTGGTGCAACAGTTCAGTTAAAAAATATAGAAGCCACAACTTTTGTTTCGTATAAAAAATTTAGCGGTAATGTGGTTGACACTTCAGAGGCTTTCTCCAGTTTTTTAAATTCAGGATTGAACAGAACTTTTAATGAAATTGCAGATCGAAATGCTGTTAGCGATTTTTCGCTTGGAGGGAATTTGACCTATCAGAAAACCAATCTGAAAATCGGTTTCAATTTTGTTTCGCATCAGTTTTCTAAAGCGCTGCAAAAACGAGACGAGCCGTATAATTATTTTTCGTTTAGCGGAAATAACCTGTGGAACGCCAGCGTTGATTATTCTTACACACATAAAAATATTCACTTCTTTGGTGAGGCGGCTGTAGATAAGGATTTGAACAAAGGTTTTGTCAACGGAGCATTAATCAGTGTTGACGCTAAAGTTGATCTTTCGGTTTTACACCGGTTCATTCAAAAGGAATATCAAACAATTTTTGGAAACGCTTTTACTGAAAATACTTTGCCTGTTAATGAATCCGGAATGTATACAGGCATTATTATTAGGCCCGTAACAGGCTGGACGGTTAATGCCTATTCCGATTTTTTCAGATTTCCCTGGCTTCGCTATCGTGTAGATGCGCCCGGTGCAGGTAAAGAATATTTATTGCAATTAGATTACCAGCCAAATAAACAAGCGCAGGTTTACATTTTATACCGCACCAAAACGAAACCTTTAAATGAAGCAGGCAGTGTAACAAATTATCCGCTTGATAGAGCAAAACAAAACCTGCGCTTGCATGTTACTACCCAAATTAATACTGCCCTTGCAATGAAAGCCCGTGTTGAATTATTATGGTACGATAAGAAAGCCAATGATGCAGAAGAAGGTTTTCTAAGTTTCGTTGAAACGTCGTACAAGTTTAGACGATTGCAAGCCAATTTGCGCTTGCAATATTTTGAAACTAACGGTTATAACAGCCGCATTTATGCTTATGAAAGCGATGTGCTGTATGGGTATAGTGTTCCCGCTTTTTTTGATAAAGGTTTTCGCTATTATGCTAACCTCAACTATGACATAACAAAACAAATTACTTGCTGGCTGCGCTGGGCACAAACTATTTACAAAAACAGAACGACTGTTGGAAGCGCATTAGATGAGATTGACGGGAATAAAAAATCGGAAATAAAAATTCAAGTCATGTATAATTTTTGAATTGTCCAGCTTACTTTTCCCGTCAATTTTTAAATAGTTGTTAAAAAAAAATTCTACCTTGAGG
>JBQCHB010000196.1:0-17580 GCA_051955075.1 Flavisolibacter sp. | reverse complement strand
ATAAGAAAACGATCACCATAAAATCTACATTAATGGATTTATTTGATGATCCAAAATCATTGGGTTTTGTAATAGAGTATTAATCGGGAGTGAGTTTAATAGGTAATCAGTTAGTGGCTGCCGGCGGGTATTAAAGGTCTTTTTGCTATAGCACCAACCCATCACTCATCATTCTTTACTCATTCTCTCTTTGTCCATAATTTTGATGCGCATTAAAGTCATTCATTTAAAAATTATCATTACATGCAGACGGATTTTTTAGTTATTGGCTCTGGCATTGCAGGATTGACTTATGCATTGAAAGTGGCACAACATTTTCCGGATAAACAGATAACTATTATTACCAAGGCCGCTGCCGATGAAACCAATACCAAGTATGCGCAAGGAGGCATTGCCGTGGTGAACGACCTGGAAAATGACAGTTTCGAAAAGCATATTGAAGACACATTAATTGCAGGCGACGGATTGTGCAATACAGAGGTTGTAGAAATTGTTGTAAAGGAAGGCCCGGCCCGTGTGCAGGAAATTATTGATTGGGGCGCACAGTTTGATAAGGACGCAGAAGGCGATTTTAAATTGGGAAGAGAAGGAGGGCATTCAGAGTTTAGAATTCTGCACCATAAAGATGTTACGGGCAAAGAAATGGAAAGGGCTTTATTAGCTGCAGTTGAAAAAGCGAAGAACATCAACTTTATCAAACATTGTTTTGTTATTGATTTGATTACACAGCACCATTTGGGTTACCTTGTTACAAAATCTACTCCTGATATTTGTTGTTATGGCGTATATGTGCTAAATGAAAAAAACAATCGCATTGAAAAGATCCTTTCTAAAATCACTTTGCTGGCCACGGGCGGCAATGGACAAGTGTATCGCACTACCACCAACCCATCTATTGCCACCGGCGATGGCGTAGCCATGGTGTACAGGGCCAAGGGAAGAATTGAAAACATGGAGTTCATTCAATTTCACCCAACAGCTTTATACGAAGCCGGCAAACGGGGCCAGGCTTTTTTGATTACAGAAGCGGTTAGAGGCGATGGGGGCATTTTACGCAACGTCAATGGCGATGCATTTATGGAACGCTATGATGCAAGAAAAGATTTAGCTCCCCGGGATATTGTAGCCCGTGCCATTGATAATGAGATGAAGATTACCGGAACAGAGCATGTGTTTTTAGATTGCCGCCACATGGATATGGAAAAGTTTAAAGAGCATTTTCCGAACATTTATGAAAAATGTTTGTCTATTGGAATTGATGTGGCTAAAAACATGATACCCGTTGCTCCGGCTGCGCATTATAGTTGCGGTGGTATTAAAACCGATGAATGGGGCCGCAGTTCCATACAGCATTTATATGCTTGTGGTGAATGCTCCAGTACGGGCCTGCATGGTGCTAACCGTTTAGCCAGTAACTCTTTGCTCGAAGCAATGGTATTTGCACACAGATGTTATGTTGATAGTACAACAACAATTGGGCAATTAAAAGAATTGCCTCCAATACCCGATTGGAATGCAAGGGGAACATCGGAGCCAAAAGAAATGATTTTGATTACACAAAGCTTCAAGGAATTGCAGCAGGTAATGAGTGACTATGTAGGCATCGTTCGCAATAATGTTCGTTTGCAAAGAGCCATGAAGCGGATTGATCTATTGTTTGATGAAACAGAAGGGTTGTATAAAAACACAACGGTATCTCCCCAATTGCTTGAGCTGCGCAATATGATCACGGTGGGTTATCTCATTACAAAAGGCGCCAGCTTTAGAAAAGAAAGCCGGGGCTTGCACTACAACACAGATTATCCTCACAAGTCAGAAATTGTTCAAAATATAGTGTTGTAGAAGTAAAGGCAGATGATTTAAACAATTCGTATAAGAAAGCGGCTGCCACTTGTTATTTTTACACGGATCTATTAAAGAATTTCCGGTTCTATGTATTATGTTGTTTATGGTTTTTTATATACGCTGTCTCTTTTACCTCTAAGGGTTTTATACCTGCTTTCCGATTTTTTTTATTTTATCATTTATCATGTAGCTGGGTATAGAAAGAAGGTAGTGATGCATAATCTGGCCATCGCCTTCCCCGAAAAAACAGAAACAGAAAGAAAAGCTATTGCCAAAAAATTCTATAGAAATTTTACCGATTTTTTAGTTGAGACCATCAAGCTGTTTAGTGCAAATAATAGCTTTTTGAATAAGCGCTTTATTGCAGATTATACTGCATTTCAAAAAATTAAAGAGCAGGGAAAAAAATGCCAGGTGCATTTAGGTCATAACTTCAACTGGGAGTTGGGCAATCTTGCAGCCGTTCCGCATATACCGTTTAAAACGTTAGGCGTATATATGCCTTTGAGCAACAAAACATTTGACAGAATATTTAGAAAACTGAGAGCCAAAGGAGGTGCCTGTTTATTGCCGGCAACAGATATGCGTAATGCAATGCTGCCTTTTCGGAATGAATCGTATGCGTTGTTTTTAGTGGCTGACCAAAGTCCGCCGTCACCGCAAAGCGGCATTTGGGTTAATTTTTTTGGAAAACCTACTGCTTTTGTAAGAGGGCCCGAAAATGGTGCAAGGGCCGGTGATTTGCCTGTAATCTTTTGCTACGTCACCAAAATAAAAAGAGGTTATTACAAAGGCCATTTTGAATTGGGAGAGGAATATCCTGCTGCATTACCAAAAGGTGAGCTCACAAAAAAATATGCCCGTTTTTTAGAAGAAAAAATGCGGGAGCAACCCGAAAATTGGTTGTGGAGCCATAGAAGATGGAAGTGGGGCTGGAAGGAGGAATATGGTGAAGTTTACCAATGAAAGCAGATATTTTTTGCACCTGCTTTCATTGGTAGTGAAACTTTAATTTAACACGCTGCTTTCCTTTTCTGTTTTGATCTTTTCCTGCTCTTTTATTTTATTCCATCCGCCTAAAATATTTCTTAGGTTATGAATGCCTTGCCGTTTTAATAGAGAGGAAGCGATCATGCTGCGGTAACCACCCTGGCAGTGCACATAAATGTTTTGGTTTTCTTCCAGCGCCGACATATTCAAAGGATCAGCCAAATCGTTCAAAGGAATGTTCAATGCATCTTTTACATGGCCATCGGCAAATTCTGTTGGCTTTCTTACATCCAATACCACCAGGTTTTCATCAAAAGGAATATCCATAGCCAGTTCGTCAGGTTCTACATTAATGACCATGTCTATTTCCTCACCGGCTGCTTTCCATTTTTCAAAACCGCCACCCACATAACCGATCACTTTACTAAAACCCACTCTTGCCAGGCGAATTATGGTCTCTCTTTCCTGTCCAGGCTCGCTCACTAAAATCATTGGTTTGTCAAAAGGCAACAAGCTTCCGGCCCATTCCGCAAAGCGTCCTTCCAGCCCAATAAAAATAGAACCCGGAATGAAGCCGTGCGCAAAAACATCGGCCGGTCTCGTATCTAAAAGCAAAACATCTTCTGTAATATGTTTTTTTACTTCTTCAACAGACAATGGTTTCATGCCTTCCTCTACCACAGCGTCTAAACTTTCGTATCCTTCTTTGTTGATTTTTGCATTGATCGGAAAGTATTGGGGGGGCGCCGCCAGCCCATCTGTAACGGCTTTAATAAACTCTTCTTTATTTTTTGCCTGCAAAGCGTAATTGGTTCGTCTTTCTTCACCAATTGTACTGTGTGTGCTTGGTCCCAGGTTTTTACCACAGGAGCTTCCCGGTCCATGGGCAGGATAAACAATGACATCATCGTTAAGTGGAAGGATCTTTTTTTGAAGGCTTTCATACATCATGCCTGCAAGGTCTTCCATTGTTAGTTCAGCACCTTTTTGAGCCAGGTCAGGCCGGCCTACATCACCGACAAATAATGTGTCACCAGTAAAAACACAATGATCTGCTCCGTTCTCATCTTTCAGCAAATAACATGAAGATTCCAAAGTGTGGCCGGGAGTATGCAGCACCTCTATGCTGCAATTGCCCAACACAAAATTTTCCCCGTCTTTGGCAACATACACATCAAATTTTGTTTCTGTTTGCGGACCATAGACAATCATTGCGCCGGTAGCTTTAGCCAAATCTATATGGCCGCTAACGAAGTCAGCATGAAAATGGGTTTCAAAAATATATTTGATGGTGGCTTTTCTTTCGGCTGCTAATTGCATGTAAGCGTCAATGTCACGCAGAGGATCTATTACAGCAGCTTCTCCATTACTTTCAAGGTAATAAGCAGCCTCGCTTAGGCAGCCTGTATATAGTTGTTGTATAAACATAAAATTCCTTTGACAGCAAAAATACTTTATTTGCCAGCAAAGGAATTATGAGAATGGTTAGGTGCTTATTTTAACAAGTCATGCACAATGCTATGTACCTGGTCCAGGCGGCTGTAATTCACCGAATAGAAAATGAATTTACCATCGCGAAGTGTGTTTACGTAACCAGCCTTGCGCAAAATAGCAAGGTGCTGAGATGCAACAGACTGTTCCAATCTTAGCTTTACATAAATCTCCGTAACGGTCATTTTACCATGCTGATGAATCAGTTTCAGAATTTGCTGACGAAGCTTGTGGTTAATAGCCCGTAAAATAAGCGCTGCCTTCTTCAGTTGAATGATATCAATCTTCAACTCGGTAGAAGGGGCTACAGCAGTTTCAAGAATTTCGTTGTTCATAATACTTCTCTCCTTATTCAGTTATCACAAATTTATACATACCTAACGCTAATGCAAATCAAATTGGTATAAATCAATAATTTTTATCACTATGCTTTAACGTTGAATAAGTGGAAACTCTTACCATAGAAAGGCTCTGTGTAGGCCAAATCAGCGAACATATTTCGCTTGAATGCCCTGAAACTCAATGCTGACATGTCTTTAGCACTTGCTTCAATGGTTTTAAAATGTGCATTTGCGCTTTTCGAAAGATTTTTGAACTTGTCGCTGCCGTTTCCAAAAAAACATACTTTTTGATGGCCCAAAACATTTGAGAAGGACTCTTCTGTGAGAATAAGATTGGCAGGGGGCAATATTTCTTCAAGGTTTTGATCATAAATTGCTGTAAAGACTTCCATCCTTCTGGCATCTATCATAGGACAGAGCAAGGCTGCATATCCATCCTGAGCCGCGGCAGCCATCATCTGCAAAGTATTAATGGTGATCAATGGTTTTTGCAGGGCAAAACACAAACCTTTTGCCGCCGACATACCTACCCGTAGCCCTGTATACGAACCTGGTCCTGCGCTAATGGCAATGGCATCTAATTGATATAAAGAAATACCCACCTTTTCTACCAGATTTTTAATGGCTATGTGTAGCCAGCTTGCACCATCTTTTTGCGAGGGATTGGTTTGCAAAATAACCGGCTTATCATCGCTGGCGAGACACACAGAAGCAGTTGTTACTGCTGTGTCAATATTCAAAATATAACTCACGAGGGCAAGTTACTTATTGCTTATTATAAATGCCGTGGTTAATCCTCTTATTGTACTGGTGGTCGTGCATCATCTTTAGTAGTACGGATAAGACTGATGCCTGTAAAAAAGAAAATGGCTCCCAGCAACCCATAAACAATCAGGGATTTAATCTGCCGTTCTGCCCCGCTGGCATTCATAAAAATGTAAGCGAAATAAATAAGGCCTGCAATGCCTAATACGGTGAGAATAACGCCAAATATTCTTTTCAGGTTCATACAATTCTTTTCTCTTCAGGTTACAAATAAACTGCCAGAGAAAATTCATGCATCTCGAATAAAGCACTTAAATCAGTTCTTCAATAAGCCAACAATATCTGCTTTGGCCAATTTTAATCCCAATTGCTGGTTCTCAGTAAGCGGAATTAAAATAGCAGGATTATTATTGCTTATAGTGGTTTTGGCATAAACGCCTTTAAGTGGTCCCGAGGTAAAAAATACTCTTTGTGCCGTGGCGCTGAAGCGATACTCTCCTTTATCGTTGCTGGGTGCTATTTTATAATGTCCATCATCTAATAAAACGATATCGCCCTTATCCCACTTGCCATCATTTTTAATAACGGTTTCATATTTTCCCGCGGGCAAATCGCTTACCGCCTGCGCTTTTGCTGACAGCACAGCAAATGAGGAAATAATAAAAAGTAAAAATAATTTCATAGGTGATTGTTTACGGTTTTGAGAAAGTAAGATACAAATAAAAGGCCGCAATACAATCGTAAGCTAACGAGCTGGGCAATGAAAAACTACGTTTTAAGCAAAAATCTATTCAAACTTTCTATATAATGTGAATAAGATCTTGCGGTCATCTTCGGTTAAAATGGGGCTTTTATCAATTTGTTTATATTTTCTTTTAAAGGTTTGAATAACAGCAGCAGAATCTTTTATATTATAACCAATAATGCGTAAAGCCTGCAGATCGTTAAAGTCCTGTGGCACAATTACCCCGGTTGTGTCGCTCCACCAGAGGCCGTAACCACTATCAGCCAACCTCTTCCATGGAAAATTTACATTAGGATCATTTTTCCTTGTAGGTGCAATATCGGCGTGGCCGATAAAATTGGCTGTTGGTATAGCGTAAGCTTTTTTCAAAGACGCAAGCAAAGTAAGCAAGCTATTGAGCTGCTGATCAGTAAACGCTTCATAGCCATCGTTGTCTATTTCAATACCGATGGAAGAAGAATTTATATCAGTGTTATTTCCCCATTTGGCAATGCCACCGTGCCAGGCACGCAAATAATCGTTTAGCATGTGATGAATAGTGCCGTCTTTGCAAATCACATAATGAGCACTTACCTGCGTTCGTGGCAGCGTAAATGTTTTTAAAGTCTGATCGCAACTGTTTTGCGCCGTGTGATGAATAATTACAAAATTGGGTTTGCGCATATTGAAATTGGTAGTGCCCACCCACGCACCGGTTGCTATAGAATCTTTTAGCGGCGCTTGTTTAATGATTTTGGAAAACGCCTTCGCTTGTTTTTTATATGATTTGTTAGTAGAAGCGTAAGGGCTACGATTACAACTTATATACAAAAGAGAAGAGGCCAGCAGAAATACTGCGTAGGTAATTTTAAAATTATTCATAATCATTGCAGGGGTTGAAAATACAGAATTTACCAATTGTTGTTTTAAGTAATTCAATTGAGCAATGAGTAATCAACTGCAGCTGTCAGCGTAATGGCAATTAAAAAAAACTTCACGCCAACACGAACTCATTACTCATCACTGATTACTCATCTTCATGGTTTGGTTTTTGTGGTCTTATAAGGCATAATTTGATTAATTAAAATTTTAAATGAAATATTATGGCAAGAAGTGTTCAAGGTAAGAAAGTAGCGATTCTTACCGAAAATGGTTTTGAAGAAGTAGAACTTACAAGCCCTATGAATGCGCTGGAACAGGCCGGTGCCATCGTACAAATTATCTCGCCCCAAAAAGATAAAGTAAAAGCATGGAATCATGACCATTGGAGCATTGAATTACCTGTAGACAAAAATTTAAGCGACGCCAATCCTGAAGACTATGATATGCTGTTAATGCCTGGCGGTGTGCTTAATCCCGATCAGTTGCGTATAAATAAAGAAGCTGTTTCTTTCGCTCAATATTTTTTAGAACAAGGCAAACCGCTGGCTGCCATTTGCCACGGCCCACAAACGCTTATTGAAACCGGCATGCTCGATGGAAGAACAATGACTTCTTATCCATCTTTAAAAACCGACTTGATCAATGCAGGTGTTAACTGGCAGGACAAAGAAGTGGTGGTGGATAATGGTTTAGTTACCAGCCGCAGTCCAAAAGATTTGGAAGCGTTTAATAAAAAAGTAATTGAAGAATTGGGCGAGGGAAAACATGCCACAACCGGGCAATTCACCCACCACGATAAAAACTTTTAGAAAGCAAAAGTCCCGCACAAGCGGGACTTTTTACAACTAAACCACCAACAAAGAACGTTAATCAAAAAGAGGTGACGGCGGCGGAAGAATAAACGTATTAACCAAACGGAGTTGCATCGAAGCATCTCTTTTAAATAACAGCAACTTTTCTATTTTGAACGAAGCATGAAAGCTGCGTCGTGCAAATTCTTTTACAGACTCGTTATAAATTGGTTCAGTCAGGCCTTCTGCAATAACTAAATACGGCCTCGTTGCTAATTGCAGAGGCGGACAGTCATTCGATTGAATAAAACCGTCTATTATTTTTAATGCGGCTGCCAACTTTTTAAATGGTTGCGGATCCTGCACTCTTGCATAAATACAATGTGGTGGAAATCCACTAAAATTATTTAGCGTTACGCCGAAACTTGTATGCAGATTGCAAATGTTTTGAATCCACCTGGCAAGTGTCTCTTCCATAGGTTCTTTAGCAAGGAAGTTTGCAATGGTAATGTGAAGCGTAGTGATGCTTCTTAGGTCATGATGATTGCGAAAGAATTCTTTTTCACTCCATATTTTTTCGTTTACTTCTTCATCAGGTTGGGCAACTAATATATACTCCCACAAATTGCAGTCCGTTTGAAAGCCGGCTGAACTGTCCACAAATTTCATAAGCTGTTTGTTATTCTTCGGATAAGATATTTAGCATAAATTTACTAAAAATTTTAGTCAAACCAACAGTTATGGATAACAATATTTTTTACACGCCTAACTACAAAGGCTCGAAAGATTATACGCAATGGGATGTACCCACGGCCAATGCTACAGGCTTTGGTGCTGCAGCCGATGATTACGCCGAAAGAGGAATTGATTTGAATGAGCAGTTAATTAAAAATAAGCCGGCAACTTTTTTTATGCGGGTGAACAGCGATGCTATGACCGGCGCCAGCATTTATAAAGGGGATGTGGTCATTGTTGATCGTTCGCTGGAGGCAAAAAATGGAAAGATCATTATTGCTGTAGTAGACGGAGAAATGCTGATACGCAAACTGGAAATTCATAATGGCAAAAAGCGGTTGATTGCCTTCACTAACAAACTTTCAGCCCTGGATGTGGATGAACAAAAATTTTCCGTTTGGGGCGTGGTAACCTACGTAATTCATACTGTATGAAAGCCATTGTTGACTGTAACAGTTTTTATTGCTCTTGCGAAAGGCTTTTCAAGCCACACCTTGATCAAAAGCCTGTTGTGGTTTTAAGTAATAACGACGGTTGTATCATTTCGAGAACAGACGAAGCCAAAGCATTGGGTGTGGGCATGGCTGGTCCTTATTTCAAAGCAAAAGATATTATTCAGCAAAATGGCGTAGCGGTGTTTTCATCCAATTATAATTTATATGGTGACCTAAGCCGCCGGGTAATGCAAACGCTAAAAGAAATGGTGGGAGAAAGCAATGTAGAAGTGTATTCGGTAGATGAAGCTTTTTTAAACCTTGAAGAATTTACCAACGGCAATTTAGATCAGTTGGCAATGGATATTAGAAAAAACGTAGAACAATGGACAGGTATTAAAGTATCGGTGGGTGTGGCGCCAACAAAAACCCTGGCAAAGCTGGCTAACTATCTTGCTAAAAAAGATAAAGCAATTACGAACTGCGTAACGGTTTTAGATACGCAGCAACGAATAATCGAAGCTTTAAAAATCACTGATGTAAAAGATTTATGGGGGGTGGGAACTCAGTACGCCGACAAACTCAAAAACTTTGGTATTTGCACGGCCTGGGATTTATACAACCTTTCCGAAGAATGGGCGCACCGCTGCCTGGGTGGCGTTGTAGGTGTAAGGTTGATAAAAGAACTGCACGGAGAAGAATCCATTGTTATGGGAAAAGAATTGCTGAATAAAAAAATGATCACCACCACCCGCATGTTTGGCGCACCGGCTGCCAGCCTCAGCGATATTAAAGAAGCCGTTGCTACCTATACCTCCCGCGCAGCCGAAAAACTGCGCCGTCAACGAAGCGCCGCCAGCATTATCAACGTTTTTGTAGTACCGAAAGAGCCTTCACAAACAGGCCGCTTTCGCCATGGCTCCAGCATTGGCAGCCATGCTATTTTGTCCACACCTTCGGCGCTTACACAAGATTTGATCAAACCTGCACTGCAAATTGCAGAACGGATTTATGAGCAGGGACGATCTTACAAAAAAGCCGGCGTTATTTTAAGCGGCCTTGTTCCCGATAACTCTATCCAGGCTAATTTATTTGGGCCAACATCAAAAAATATGGGCCGCTTTCTAATGGAGATGATGGACAATATCAATTTCAGCATGCGCAACGACGTAGTCAAGTTTGCTTCTTCAGGTACCAGGCGCAACTGGAAAATGCGGCAGGAATTTCACTCGCCCCGTTACACCACACGTTGGGAAGAACTGTACGAAGTGCATTGAGCATGCGTTGATGTTGGCTGGCAACTCCCCGGCTTCTGTTCATGGCTTGTCGTTTGTAATGATAATGCAAAAACACATTATGCCTGAAGGTCCTTCGCTTGTTATTGCCAAAGAAGAAATGTTGCCGTTCAAAGGAAAAAAAGTAATTGCCGTTTCCGGCAATTCAAAGATTGAGAAAGAACGCATGCTCAATAAAAAATTGCTGGACATTAAAACCTGGGGCAAACATTTATTATTATGTTTTAACGGCTTTACCATCCGTATTCATTTTTTAATGTTTGGAAAATACCTCGTCAACGAACAGAAAGATGCTGCACCAAGAATTCATTTGGAGTTTGCTGATGGCGAACTGAATTTCTATACCTGCTCTGTAAAATTCATTGAAGAACCATTAGATGAGGTGTACGACTGGAAGGCCGATGTATTAAGTGATGTATGGGATGCCAAAGCCGCCAAACAAAAATTGAAGGCCATTCCCGACAAACTGGTAACGGACGTTTTATTGGATCAAACAATTTTTTCAGGCGTGGGTAACATCATTAAAAACGAAGTATTGTATCGTATCAAAGTGCATCCTAAAAGCACAGTTGGCAGCCTGCCTGCTAAAAAATTAAATGAACTGATTAAAGAGGCCCGCAACTATAGCTTTGATTTTTTGGAGTGGAAAAAAGAATACACACTCCGAAAGCATTGGCTGGTACACACTAAAAAAATATGCGAGAGAGATGGAGACAAAATTGTAAAAGAGTATTTAGGAAAGACCAATCGCCGCACATTTTTTTGCAACACCTGCCAGGTACAATATGATTGATATGAAAAAGTGGCCTCTCATATCAATCATTTGTTGTTATCCTAGCTGAATGTGACAGTTAAAAGAGAATGTTCTTACCCCGTACTAAAACGTTCTCTTTTTATTCGGTGAGGCACTCATATAAAAAACGATCTTTCCGCCGTTCATAATATCCTGGTGCGTAAGATAGGAACGCTTCAATGGCTGGCCGTTTAACTCCACTTTTGCTACATACACATTTTTATCATTCTGGCTTTTCGTTTCAATAGTAAATGCTTTGCCATTTTCTAATTGCAGTGTGGCCTGGGTTACAGCCGGACTTCCCAATAGATATTGATCGGAACCCGGTGCAAAAGGATAAAAGCCAAGCGACGAAAAAACGTACCAGGCACTCATTTGCCCGCAATCATCATTCCCTCCCAATCCATCAGGCGCGGCGTGGTATTGTTTCTTCAGGATCATGCGAATACGTTCCTGTGTTTTCCAGGGTTGATGTGTAAAGTTGTATAGATAAGCCACATGGTGCGAGGGCTCGTTGCCATGAACGTAATTGCCAATGATGCCTTCACGGGTAATGTCTTCCGTCTCTTCAAAAAACTTATCGGGCAGGTGCATGGTAAACAAGGAATCCAAATGCGGAATAAAGCGTTTATTTCCCCCCATTGCTTTAATCATGCCCACAGGGTCTTGTGGGACGAATAAAGAAAAGTTCCAGGCATTGCCTTCAATAAATCCCTGGCCATTGGTAGATAACACATCGAAATTTTTGCGGAAGCTGCCATCGCTCATTCGCGGTCTCATAAAGCCAATAGTGGAATCATATACGTTGCGCCAGTTTTGTGAACGCTGAATAAACTCCTGGTAAATAGGTTCCTTGCCTAGCTTTTTTGCCATCTGTGCAATGCACCAATCATCGTAGGCAAACTCTAAAGTAGTAGAAACGGAAGTGCCACCTTTTTTATCTTCCGGCACATAACCCATTTTGCGATAATAATTCAAGCCATCATAAAAATCATTTCGTGCTGTTTGTACACAGGCTTCCAAAGCTTTATTGACATCAAATCCGCTATTGCCCTTTACAACAGCATCTGCAATTACGGCTACACTATGGTAGCCACTCATACACCAGTTCTCGTTGGCGTAATGACTCCAAACGGGAAGCATGTGCTCTGCACTTTGATCGTAATGCGCCAGCATGGATTGAATCATATCGCGGTTGCGCTGCGGCTGAATGATATTAAACAACGGGTGAAGGGCACGATACGTATCCCATAAAGAAAATGTAGTGTAGTTGACGAAATCCTCAGCTTTGTGAACGTTTTGATCAAGACCTTTATATTCACCATTTACATCTATGTATTCAGTAGGGCTGATAAAAGCATGGTAAAGGGCTGTATAAAAGTTCACCATATCTTCACGGTTGTTCATCTGAACAGCTACTTTACCCAATTCCTTATTCCATTGGTCCTGCCCTGCTTTTTTTACTGCATTAAAATCCCAGCCTGGAATTTCAGTACGCAGGTTTTCAAGTGCGTTGGCTGTACTAACTGGTGAAATGGCAAACTTGATTTTAATTTTTTCGTCTTCTGATGTTTTGAAATCGAAATAAGCTCTTATTTGCTCTCCTGCTATTTCAGGAAAGTTGCGGCTTTGATTAAAGCGTCCCCAAAAGCCGCGGTATTGTTGCGTTTTAAAGTTTTTATTGCCATAGCTAACGAAAGGTTTGGAAAAGGTCATGGCAAAATAAACGGTACGGGTTCTTGCCCATCCATTAGTTTGTCGATAACCTGTTACAAGCGTATCATTCTCTACCCGCAAAAAAGTCCACACGTTTTTATCATCATAGTTGTAAATGCCGTGCATCAGGTCAAGAATGATATGTGCACTGTCTGTTTTTGGGAAAGTATACTGATGCATGCCAACCCTTGTGGTTGTGGTAAGTTCGGCAGTGATGTTGTCGTCTTCCAGCTTTACTTTGTAATAATTGGGTTCCGCTACTTCTGTGCTGTGAGAAAATATAGAACGAAAACCGTTTTGAGGTGCATCTTCTGTTCCCGGATTGAGTTGCAACTTGCCAACGGTAGGCATGATCAGGAAGTCACCAAGATCTGAATGGCCTGTGCCACTGAAATGTGTATGCGAAAAGCCAACGATGGTTTTATCATCGTATTGATAGCCTGCACAGTATTTGTACATGTCAGGATTATATTTTCCATTGGTAAACATGGCGATGGTATCTGTATCAGGACTTAGCTGCACAGCACCAAACGGAACGGTAGCTCCGGGATAAGTATGTCCCATTTTCTCCGTGCCGATCAATGGATTTACATATTGAATAAAATTTTTGGTTTGAGCGGTAGCAACAGAAGCCGTTGCCAGGAAAATAAAAAGAAGAATTCTCATGAGTGATTGAAATAGTGAATAATGGCTTCAAATGTAGTGCAGGACAATTGAATGACACGGTTAAAGAACTATTCAAATTTTGTGACTGCACGTTCAATAACTTGCAAATAATTAGAGTTCCTCTTTCTTCTTTTTAAGAAAGCTTAAGTGAAAACCTGTAAACTTTAATATTCTTTCTTTTCAGATTATGCAATAGAAACACTGACCTATTATTTTGCAGCCAATCCGGTATCCGCTTATGAAAACATTCTACCCAAGGAAGAAATTGCCTTCTGCTGCTGCCATTGAAATGGCTTCTCAAAAAACTTTAATAGAAAAGATGGGCCTCACACAAGAAGAATTTGAAGAGGTGAACATTTTTTACGGTGTTAGTGCTGCCAAATTGCTTGAGCTGATGCAATTGAGCAGGTATCAATTTATTGTTCCCGGAAAAGTGGCTGGTCAATGTGAACCCTGCAAAATGGTGGTTAGCAAAGGCCAAATTTTGAATATATAATTTACTGATAACAACCCGCGGCTGCTTTCGTTATTGAAGTGTTTCGGGAAAATTATTTTATAATTACCTCCCTCCGGGTTCCTGCTGTTTTATTGTGTGTATTTCCTCATGTGATTTTAAGTTTACATAATTCCATTGCAAAGATTTCCATGATAGGAAACATTTGATGCTACCTGCCGGCCATCACCTCGCATTAATTTAATATTTTCATGTAGCTTTTCTATAAGACAAAGCTTTTCATGTTTTGCAGGCTCTTTTACTTCATCAACCTCAACTTTTTTTATGGCAGAAAAAAATTTGCGTTTCGAAACTCTTCAGGTACACGCAGGACAAGTAGTTGATCCTGTTACCAAATCACGGGTAGTACCTATTTACCAAACTACTTCTTTTGTTTTTGACAGCGCAGAACATGCGGCTAATCTTTTTGGCCTGCGTGAGTTTGGTAATATCTATACACGCATTATGAACCCCACGACAGATGTGTTTGAAAAACGGGTGGCAGCACTGGAGGGCGGGGTAGCGGCGCTGGCAGTGGCTTCGGGGCAGTCATCGCAGTTTATTACTTTGCAAAACATCTTGCAGCAGGGCGATAATATTGTTTCTTCTTCTTACTTATACGGCGGCACTTACAACCAGTTCAAAGTTACATTTAAACGTTTGGGCTTTAGTGTTAGGTTTGCCGATCTTGATAATCCTGCCGATTTTGAAGCAAAGATCGATGACCGTACAAGAGCTATTTATGTAGAAACCATTGGCAACCCCGGCTTCAGCATTCCCGATTTTGAAAGGCTGGCCGAAATAGCACATAAGCACAATATTCCGCTGATCGTTGACAATACTTTTGGTGCCTGCGGTTACTTATGCCGTCCTATAGACTTTGGTGCCAATGTAGTAGTGGAAGCTGCTACCAAATGGATCGGCGGTCATGGTAACAGCATTGGAGGCGTTATTGTAGATGCTGGAAATTTCAACTGGGGCAATGGTAAGTTTGCTTATTTTACCGAGCCCGATGAAGCTTATCACAACCTGAAATTCTGGGATGTTTTTGGCAGCGGCGGGCCCTTTGGCAATATCGCTTTTATTATTCGTGCCAGGGTGACAGGATTACGCAGCATTGGGCCTGCATTGAGTCCTTTCAACTCTTTTTTATTCCTGCAAGGACTGGAAACACTTAGCCTAAGGGTTCAGCGCACCGTTGATAATACCATGCAGCTGGCCGAATGGCTACAGGCGCATCCGCAAGTAGAAAGTGTAAATTATCCCGGGTTGAAAGGAAACAAATACCATGAGTTGGGAAAAAAATATCTGCGCAATGGATTTGGCGGTGTGCTATCCTTTAAAATTAAAGGCGGCAGGGAAGCCGCTGATAAATTTGTTGACAGCCTGGAACTGATCAGCCATTTAGCCAACGTGGGTGATGCTAAAACGCTGATTATCCATCCTGCTACTACCACGCATGAACAACTGACCGAAGCAGAACAGCTTTCGGCAGGCGTGGACCCGGGACGCTTGCGTGTATCGCTTGGCATAGAACACATTGAAGACATCAATCACGATATGGAAGCAGCATTCAAGAAAGCGGTTTCATAAGCCGAAGTAAAGCAGTAACGCTTAAAAAGCGCATTGTTACTGCTTTGTATTTTTTCATCTAATTACACCAGTTCTACATGCTAAGAAATTGTTGGAAGATTTTATGCTGTATGTTTTTTGCCTGCGGCATAAAAGCGCAATCACTTCAAAAGCTATATCCCGTAAGTTTTTCAGAGGTACACATTAGCGATAGTTTTTGGAGTCCCCGTATTGACAAAGTGGCTCACGTTACCTTAAAAGCCTGTATTGATTATACAGAAAATAAGACCGGGCGTATTCGCAACTTTGAACGGGCTGCTTTACACAAAAAAGGCAAGCACGAAGGCATGTACTACGATGATTCGGATGTGTACAAGGCGTTGGAAGCTATTGCTTATTCCTTGCGCAACAGTCCTGATTCGTCTCTGCAAAAAAAGGCGGAAGAATGGATAGACAAGATTGCTGCAGCACAATTACCAGACGGCTATTTAAATACTTATTATACACTGACGGGCCTGGAGAACCGCTGGACAGACATGGAAAAGCATGAGGATTATTGTGCAGGCCACCTCATTGAAGCTGCCATTGCCTATTACAACACTACGGGCAAAGACAAGCTTTTAAAAGTAGCCATTCGCCTGGCCAATCATATTGATGCTACTTTCCGGCTAAGTAACAGGCATTGGGTATCGGGCCACCAGGAGATTGAGCTGGCATTAATGAAACTGTATCATCTTACAAACAATAAAAAATACCTGGAGGAAGCAGCGTGGTTTTTAGATCAGCGGGGGCATGGCTATGGCAAGGGTGTAATATGGGATCAATGGAAAGACCCGAAATATTGCCAGGACGAACTACCGGTGCGTGAACAAAAAGAAATTACCGGCCACGCTGTAAGAGCTATGTACCTGTACACGGGTGCAGCCGATGTAGCTGCGGTAACAGGAGATGTCGGTTACATACAGGCTATGAAGACAGTATGGGAAGACGTGGTCTACCGCAACATGTATCTTACCGGTGGCATTGGTTCTTCTGGCTCAAACGAAGGTTTTTCTTCCGATTTCGATCTGCCCAACGAAAACGCCTATTGTGAAACCTGCGCTTCTGTAGGGATGGTATTTTGGAATCAGCGCATGAATATGTTGACGGCTGATGCCAGGTACATAGATGTATTGGAAAGAAGCTTGTATAATGGAGCGTTAGATGGGCTTTCTTTAAGCGGTGATCGCTTTTTTTACGGCAATCCGTTAGCATCAGCAGGAGCGTATAGCCGGAGGGAATGGTTTGGAACAGCCTGTTGTCCTTCTAACATAGCCCGGCTGGTGGCCTCTTTGGGTAACTATATTTATGCCACAGGCAATAATGGTGTGTGGGTCAATTTATTTATCGGCAGCAGCACCAAAGTAAAGGTGGCCAATACTGATGTACAACTTCAAACGCAATCGGGCTATCCCTGGAGGGGCGATGTATCACTTGCTGTAGATCCGGACAAAAAGCAATCTTTTGACATCCACCTGCGCATACCAGGGTGGCTGGCAGAACCGGTACCCGGAAATTTATACAAATATGCAGATGAAAAAATACTGAAGCCGGAGTTGTTTGTCAATGGAAAAGTGATTGCTTACAAGATGGAACAGGGCTATGCAGTGATTAACAGGGTATGGCAAAAAGGAGATACAATAGAAATGCATTTTCCTATGCAGGTGCGGAGGGTAATGAGTCGTCCGGAAGTGAAGCAGGATGCTGGCAGGGAGGCTTTGCAATATGGTCCGTTGCTGTATTGCGTGGAAGGAAAGGATAATGACGACAATGCGTTGAATCTGGTGCTGCCAGATGATGCAAGTTTTGAAACTACGTTCAAGCCGGAGCTTTTGGGTGGTGTGAATATTATCAACTTTCCTGCTTATGTTGCCGAAGTAAGCGCAGATAAAAAAACGATCAAAACAATAACCAAAAAATTAACTGCCATTCCTTATTACTCATGGAACAACCGTGGTGCCAGCTCCATGCAGGTGTGGCTGCCCACTTCCATTAAAGATGTTAAGAT
>JBQCHB010000195.1:0-6597 GCA_051955075.1 Flavisolibacter sp. | reverse complement strand
CAATTGTATTTTAATAATGCCCCTGATTTCGCTCTTCATCAGCGGCTGGAAAAGAATGATCTCGTCTACACGGTTTAAAAATTCAGGGCGAATCGTTTCCCTCAATCGCACCATCACTTCGGCTTTGGTACGATCAACAATTACATCTTTATTTTTCTCTGTTACGTCTGCAAAATTTTCCTGAATGATATCGCTGCCCATGTTAGAGGTCATAATGATGATGGTGTTTTTAAAATTCACCACACGGCCTTTGTTGTCTGTCAACCTTCCATCATCCAAAACCTGCAATAATATATTCCAAACATCGGGATGTGCTTTTTCAATTTCATCTAACAATACTACCTGGTAAGGCTTGCGGCGAACAGCTTCAGTTAATTGGCCACCTTCTTCATAACCCACATAGCCCGGAGGTGCGCCTACCAATCTGCTCACCGTATGTTTTTCCTGGTATTCGCTCATGTCGATCCGCGTCATCATATGCTCGTCATCAAAAAGATATTCTGCCAAACCTTTAGCTAACTCTGTTTTACCTACACCAGTTGTTCCCAGGAAAATAAAAGAACCAATGGGACGTTTTGGATCCTGCAAACCAGCCCGGCTTCTGCGTACCGCATCGGCAACGGCAGTAATGGCTTCATCCTGGCCTACCACACGTTTATGAAGTTCGTCCTCAAGGTTCAATAATTTTTCTTTTTCGCTTTGCAACATTTTACTAACGGGTATACCTGTTGACTTGGCAACGCTTTCAGCAATGTCTTCTGCATCTACTTCTTCCTTCATCAGGCGCCGGCTGTTGGCACTCAGCTCATTTAATCCTGCCTGCAGCTCATTGATCTTTTCCTGTTGCTCCTTAATTCTTCCGTAACGGATTTCAGCCACTTTTCCATAATCTCCTTCACGTTCTGCCTTTTCAGCTTCCAGCTTTAAACTTTCAATTCCAGCTTTGGCATTTTGTATTTTATCCACGAGTTCTTTTTCTTCCTGCCACTTTGCTTTTAAAGTGTCACGTTCAACAGCAAGATTAGCCAGCGTTGTATTAAGGTCTTTCAATTTATCATCATCGTTTTCTCTTTTAATCGCTTCTCTTTCTATTTCCAGTTGGCGGATTTGTCTTTCCAGTTTGTCCAGTTCTTCGGGCATGGAATTCATTTCCAGCCGAAGTTTGGCGGCACTTTCATCAATAAGGTCAATCGCTTTATCTGGTAAAAAACGATCAGTAATATAACGAACGGAAAGATCAACCGCAGCGATAATGGCTTCATCTTTTATACGAACATGGTGATGCGTTTCGTAGCGGTCCTTCAATCCACGCAAAATAGAAATAGCATCTTCAACAGAAGGTTCATCAATCATTACTTTTTGAAAACGGCGCTCCAGTGCTTTGTCTTTCTCAAAAAACTTTTGATACTCGTTCAGAGTTGTTGCACCAATGGCTCTCAACTCGCCACGGGCCAAAGCAGGCTTTAAAATATTAGCAGCATCCATAGCACCTTCGCCGCCACCGGCGCCTACCAGCGTATGAATTTCATCAATAAAAAGAATGATCTCTCCTTCACTTGTTGCCACTTCTTTTACCACGCCTTTCAAACGCTCTTCAAACTCACCTTTATATTTTGCACCGGCAATGAGTTGCCCCATATCAAGTGCATAAATAATTTTTGATTTCAAGTTCTCGGGCACATCGCCGTTTACAATGCGCATGGCCAAACCTTCGGCAATTGCAGTTTTACCCACACCCGGCTCACCAACCAAAATAGGATTGTTTTTGCTGCGGCGGGAAAGGATATGCAGTGTTCTTCTGATCTCCTCGTCGCGGCCAATAACAGGATCGAGTTTTCCTTGTCGTGCCAGCTCATTTAAATTCTTGGCATATTTATTCAGCGCATTAAACTGTGTTTCCTGTGTTTGCGAACTTACAGTTGATCCTTTGCGCAGTTCGTTGATGGCTGCTATTAAACCATTCTCTGTGAGGCCAAAATCTTTCAGCAACTTAGCGGTATTGTCATTGCCCTGAACGATAGCCAGCAGCAAATGTTCAGGCGTAATAAATTCATCATTAAACTGCTTTAAGGCAGCCCCTGCACGCAGAATGACATTGTTAGCGTCGCGGGAAATATTTTGCGCCGGCTCACCCGATACTTTGGGGAGCCGTTCAATTTGCTGATCAAGCTTATTTTCTAACTGTTGTGTGTTCACAGCATTTTTTTTCAGCAGGTACTCTACAGGCGAATCCTGCTGTTCCAGCAAACCTTTTAAAATATGCTCCGTTTCTATATTAGCATTGGAATGGTTGAAAGCCAGCTGTTGTGATTGCTGTATCACTTCAGCAGCCTTTATAGTAAAATTGGATAAGTTCATACAATTGATTTTATTTGAATTCGTTTATTCAATTATCAAACCACAATCCAACCATAAACTCACCGAAAGAATGTCATACAATTTACGATTAAACTGCCTGAAATTCAGTGCCACGCTCCTTTTCCTGCTATTTATTCATACCGGCTTTGCACAGTCGAAGAATAAAAAAAACGACAAGGAATATGGTATCAATAATTTCCCTGAATTAGATGCAGCGCTAACACAAAACCAAAAATTATTGGGCAACGATGTAGTAGCCTTAGTTTGGACCGACACCATTGTTTTTAAAAAAGAAATGGGTGATTTCAATTCCAAAACGGAAGCGCCTATTGCCAGTGCCAGCAAATGGCTGACGGCTGCATTGATCTTAGAATTAGTGGATGAAGGCAAGCTTTCCCTGGATGATAAAGTAAGCCGTTACCTTCCCATTTTTGAGAAGTATGGAAAAAACTACATCACGCTGCGACACTGCCTTTCGCATTTTACAGGCATAGAATCTGAAGCGGGAATAAAAGCCATTATACAAAGAAAAAAATTCCCATCGTTAAATGAAGAAGTAGAATCTTTTGCCAAAAAAGAAATTCAAACCAATCCCGGAACCGAATTCCGATACAGCAATATTGGGTTAAATATAGCAGGCCGTGTGGCAGAAATAGTAATGAAGAAAAACTTTGACCAGTTGATCAAACAAAGATTACTAAACCCGCTGGGCATGAGCAAAACTTCGTTCAGCACGTTGGATGGTTCTGCCATCAACCCTTCCGGCGGTGCCAGATCAACAGCAAATGATTACATGCACTTTTTGCAAATGCTTTTGAATAATGGACAGTACAACGACAAACAAATTTTAAGTGCCGATGCAATTAAAGAAATGCGCAAGGTGCAAACCACGCCAGAACTGATAAAGTACGCACCTAAGGCTGCTACTGGCTTTAATTATGCGCTGGGCAGTTGGGTGATTGAAGAGAACAATGGAGAAGCCTCATCATTGGCTTGTCCCGGCTTATTTGCTACCTGGCCTATGGTTGATTGGAATCGCGGCTATGCCTGTATATTTTTTGCAAAAACCTTATTAGGCGAGCAAAAAGCAGATGCATATTTGCAAATGAAGGAAGCCATTGATAAAAAACTTCCGCTTAGTCATGGCAAGAAATGACCAGAAACAGCCTCACTGACTATTATCCTTTATAAAAGCAAAAAGCTCTCAACTTTAAGAAAGGTTGAGAGCAATAAATGATTAAATAAGTTAGGTGGTTTTAACCAATACAAACCTGCTTCGATCGGCTTTATAAATGTCATCGAAAAACTTAATGATTTCTTTCTGCTCTTTGGCGGCAAACCTGCCGCGAAATTGTTCTCTCACTCTTCGGTAAATGATTTTATTACCTATTACTTTTGCCGAACTATAATAGCTTCCATATTTACTGTTGATGGAAACGTCCTGTGGCGCGGCTTCAATAGTATAGCCCTCAGGAATCTCTATTTCTTCGTTGTCTTCATTCCGAAATTCATAATCAAAGACGAAATCAACCACTCTGCCTTCTTCTTCCGAAATTCTTGCACCACCACGTTCTAAAATATTGGGTGTTATAAAAATCCTTTTGCCGGAAATAGTAGCGTAATTACTCACTGTTACATTCAACTGCTCTTCCACTTCCGGAATGACGTCTTTTTTCTTATTGTATTTGAAGTCGTTGATCTCGTAAGTGGCCAAGGCCAGGTCTTCTTCCAAATGCTTTTTTACTTTTTCCTTTGAAAGATTATCTATCAGGCCACTCAAATCATCTTGCTGAACACCTTTGTAAGTGGTAGTGGTGTTCATTTGCAAGGTACCGTCAGCTTCCAACTTTGCCTTTATGGAACGCACCTGCGTATTTTCTTTTAATCCATACCGGGGCGTTGATACCAAAGTACCGCCATTTGCATCAATCACTAATGCCTTTCTATTGCCTGTGAATTCGCCCATATAGCCTGCCGGAACTGATTGGCTTGTACATTCAAGCCACATAGTGTCTTTTTGTAGCGGCACGCAAAGAATGGCATGATTGAACTGTGTACAGGGGAAATCTTCCATTATAAAATGGTCGTAATCGCCTGCCTTAATCAGTGTGTAAAGTGAACGGATGCCTGCAGCCTTCAATAAACTATACATGTAGTTGGATAAAGCTTTACAATCGCCGTAGCCTTTTTGTGATACATAAGAAGCCTCAAAAGGCTGCCAGCCGCCAATGCCTAACTGTATGCTGATATAACGGGTATTCTGTTGTAAGAATTGATACAGTTTTTCTACCTTTTCTTTTTCAGAAGAAGTGTTGGCCGTTAGCTGCGTTACTTTTTGCTTAATTGCTTCGGGCAATTGGTCTCTGCCCTGATTTAGTGTATAAATAAATTTTCCAAACTCCTGCCAGCTACTCATATTGCCTTTATAATCTTCTATTTCAAATTGTGATGGCGCTATGCTGACCATAGGCACTCTTTCGTGCCAGCGTGGCGCTGCATATTCGTCTTTAACCGGAAGCAGTTCTTTAGCCTGCCACACATATTTCTTCTTATTTTTTTCAGTTGTTTGTACCGGTTCTCCATTATAGTTGAACATCTTATAACGTAAAGTATAATCGGCAGGCACAATAACCGTAAAGCTGCTTTGTTGCACCGAAAGATTTTTATATTCCTGCGGTACCCAGTATGGAAAAGAAAAAGTTTGATTATAAGAAATACTTACATCATATTCAATAGTGTAGGGATAAGATCTGTAATAAAAACTATGTTCCTTAACCCGGTTATCATCCATCAAGCTTATATTGCTTACACCGCTTACATCCTGTAAGTCTTTTGTTTTGACTTTCTTCACAAGCTTTCCGTCTTTGTCGTATAAATAGCCCTCAATAGATTCTATCTGCCTGAACTTATCGTAGTATTCACTAAAGCCTGCATACTTATCACCATTTTCGTTTAAAATAGTAACAACATATTTGTAATTGAATTTTGCATTTTTGCCCGATATAATTTCATATTCTATATTTTCCTCCCGCTTTACCACATCAGCATTCTGCAACAGCTTTTCAGGTATGGAACTAACAGGATATTTTATATCGCCTGCAGTAGCCACCAACGAAGTAAAAAAAACACACAATAAAAAATAGATTTGCCTCATCACTTCTGTTTTTTAAATACAATTTGTTCGCTTTGTTTTTTTACAATAAGGTTGAAAAACTCACGAAGAGTTTGGTATTCTTCGGGTAGAAAAAATGCCCTGTCTAGTTTTATCCTTGTACGGAAGGAAATAATATTGCCTGAATTGGATATGCGATACTCAAAAAAACTGGCGCCTTCTTCGTCAAACTTGGCCAGCATTTGCTTGGGTAATTCATCAACGACATAGCCTTTAGGAACTTCCATGCTCATCACATAAATTTCATCCATACGATAAGGCATCTCTACTGGATAATAGCGTTCCGCTGCTGTAAAAGGATTTTTTTTGTAGGCCTCGCCAAACATAGGATTGACGTAAAGTATATCTTCTCCGTTTGTTGTCAGTTCTACTCCATAATGAAGTTTTACAGGTGTTTCATACTCTTTTAAAGAATCAACTTTAGGGTCAATAATTCTTATATCGGCGCCAAAATCTTTTTGCACCTGCTTAAAAAATTCCTCTTTGCCTTTTTCCTTTACCTTTTCTCTAATTTGATATGACTCATAATAACCAGGGACCTGGTTCATATTTCCGATCCACCTTCCCTTTTCATCGTTCGAAATAATAAAGAGAGTTGACTTTATTTCTTTTAAAGAATCGGCCGAAAAATTTATCGGATCTGCCATTTCATTCACCACTCTTGCATGACCATTGTAACAGTAAGAAGGAAGTTTGTTGAATCCTAATTGTGCATCACTGGCATCAAGATAATATAAAGTACCGTTGTCATTATATTGCACCGCTACGTAGTTAAAATTGCTTGTCATGGGCGAATACTCAACAGCATAGCCGTGCGATGTTGTACTGAGAATTACAGGATCGGCCTGCAAGCCTGCATAGCGCAACATTACAGTGAGTAACAAATTAATTTCTGCAACACTTCCCTTTTTTGTTTTTAAAACATTTTTTAGAGTTTGGTCTAAATAAATATGTCCTGTGGTACCTGTGCAGCTGAAGTTATCTCTTACGTACTCAAATATTTTTTTTGCTTTTTCTACACCGGAACTAACACTGGCATATACGGGTTTAATATCATCAGATAACCA